>CADEDJ010000001.1:0-77714 GCA_902826055.1 uncultured Nitrosomonas sp.
CTTTACAACAAGCCGAAGCCCTGCGTCAATCCATCCTGAAAAAAGCCTTTTCCGGTCAATTGGTGCCGCAAGATCCGAATGATGAGCCTGCCTCGGAATTGCTGGCGCGTATTAAGGCGGAGCGGCAGGCCTCTCAGGGCAATGTGATTGTCCGCCGCAAGGGGAAGCGAAGTTAACGGTGATTTGCTTGCTTGTTACGTCATTCCCGCGCAGTGCCAGCCCCCGCGAAGGCGTGGGGCGGAATCCAGGTTTTCAGGGTAATGTGGATTCCCGCTTTCGCGGGAATGACGGATGTGATGAGGGGTGACAGATATGATGAAGGGTGGCGGGCGTGACGAGGAATAACGGATGTGGCGAAGGTTGCCGGATATGACGATGAGTGGCAGGTGTAATGAGAAATGATTCATGATGGATAAAGTTGTGTCGGCGGGGGTATGTGAATAATGCGAAAGATGGTTTGGATGTGAGCGTTTGATTGGGGTTGCGTCATGGAAAAACAGCCTGCGGTTTATATTCTGGCGAGTGGATACAACGGTACGTTGTACATTGGGGTAACCAGTCACTTGATTCAGCGGGTTTGGCAGCATAAACAGGATTTAGTTGAAGGGTTTACGAAGAAATACGGTGTTCATTTCCTGGTTTATTATGAAATGCATGAAGAGATGCTGGCAGCGATTCAACGCGAGAAGCAACTTAAAAAGTGGAATAGACAATGGAAAATAAATTTGATCGAAAAGATGAATCCGGCATGGAAAGATTTATGGGAAGAATTAGTATGAGTAAGATCGCCATCGTTCGTCATCCCCGAGTGTTTTTATCGGGGATCCAGAATTTTAGCCAGTTAGAGACTGGATTCCCGATTAGCATCGTCTCGGGAATGACGGGAGCGTTGAATATTGACTTGCTGAGGGTATCGGCATGAACGCAACTGCATCGATCGTTTCCAAAGTCTGGAGTTTCTGCACCACGTTGCGTGACGATGGCGTGGGGTACGGCGACTACCTGGAGCAGCTCACTTATTTGATTTTTCTGAAAATGGCGGATGAATACAGCCAGCCGCCGTATAACCGCCAGGTCGGCATCCCCGCCGAATACAATTGGCAAAGTTTGAAAATGAAGCGCGGTGCGGAATTGGAGGTGCATTACGTGGCGCTGCTGATGGAGCTGGGCAAGCTACCGGAGATGCTGGGGCAGATTTTCACCAAGGCGCAGAACAAAATCCAGGATCCGGCCAAGTTGTACCGCTTGATCGATATGGTCAACGAAACCCAGTGGGTGACGATGGGCGCGGATGTGAAGGGAGATATTTACGAGGGGTTGCTGGAGCGCAACGCCGAAGATACCAAATCCGGCGCGGGGCAATATTTCACGCCGCGCGCGTTAATTAAAGCGATGGTGGCCTGCATGCGGCCGGAGCCGGGAAATACTATCGCCGATCCGGCGTGCGGCACGGGCGGTTTCTTTTTGGCGGCGTACGATTTTCTAGTGGCTGAATACGCACTGGACAAAACGCAGAAAGCATTTCTGAAGCACGAGACGTTTTACGGTAACGAAATTGTCGCCAATACGCGGCGTCTGGCGTTGATGAACATGTTTCTGCACAACATCGGCGAGATCGACGGCGACAGCATGATTTCCCCGAATGATGCGTTGGTGGCGGATTCCGGCAAGCGCTTCGATTACGTGCTGGCGAATCCGCCGTTTGGCAAGAAAAGCGCGATGAGTTTCACCAACGAGGAAGGCGAGCAGGAGAAAGACGAGCTGACCTACAACCGGCAGGATTTCTGGGCGACCACGTCGAACAAGCAACTCAACTTTGTGCAGCATATCCGCACCATGCTGAAAACCACCGGCAAGGCTGCCGTGGTGGTACCCGATAATGTGTTGTTCGAAGGCGGCGCGGGCGAAACGGTGCGCCGGAAATTGCTCGAAACCACCGATTTGCACACCATTCTGCGACTGCCGACCGGTATTTTCTACGCCAACGGCGTGAAGGCGAACGCGCTGTTTTTCGATAACCGCGAGGCCAGCAAGGAGCCATGGACCAAGGCGGTTTGGTATTACGATTACCGTACCAACATCCACCACACGCTGAAAAAGAAACCGCTGCGCTTTGAGGATTTACAGGACTTCATCGCTTGCTATCACCCGCAAAACCGCCACCAGCGCCAGGAAACCTGGAGTGAGCAAAGCCCGGAAGGCCGCTGGCGCAAATACAGTTTCGAGCAAATCATGGCGCGCGACAAAACCAGTCTGGATATTTTCTGGATCAAGGATAAAAGCCTATCCGATCTGGATAATTTACCGGAACCGGACGAATTGGCCGGTGACATCATCGAGAATCTGGAGGCGGGGTTGAACAGTTTTCGCGATATTGCAGGCAAGCTCTAAGCATGCAAATCGAGAAATCAGGACTTGCTTCACTCAATAGCAATTACGCTAGTTGTTTCAGCTATTTCATCCGTTACCTTGATTTTTGTTGTGCGTAATAATAAATGCAATGTCATGTTATCGATAGATCCAGAAAAACTATTTGGCAATCGTAATGCTCGGCACCCCCACTCGCGGGATATCGGTGACAGTCATTTGAAACAGCAAAAACAATAACTGAAAAGCATCGCGGTTCCAGCGTGCATACGGTCCTGTGGTATTGACAGCGTAATAGCGATTGTTCCAGCGGATGGAAAGATCGACATCAGCGGGCGAGGTATCAGCCACGATAAATTCCATGGTTAGATCAGGATTCTCGTTATTGAGGATGGGCGGTGTGCGTGGATCTTTTTCGACGTGATACCCCAATTCATCCCCGAGCGCTTTGCCAAGAAAACCCAGAATGTTGTGAAAGCTTCTCAGGCGAAAAACACCTGTCATCGGCCATTCTCCGCCGTAATGACCAGCGCGGATATCAAATGCGATATCGCTGCTATTCCAGTCACCCACTAATTGCCGCAAATCTTCGCGTTCTTCTTCGGATAAGATATCGGGATCATAGTTAGTGATGACAATCGGCCCGGCAACTTGTTTGCGCAGCATGTAAGTATTGTCTTGCGCGTTGTAGTGCACAGTAAATTCTTTTTGCAATGCTAAAAAACCTTCCGGTTTTACCGAACCTGCCGGAATCGTCCAGGTATTAATCAGCGGTAAGGGTTCTGCGAACAGATGATTGTGATCTTGAATCGCCGAAAGATGCAACACGATCCGTCGAAACATTTCATACCCCGTTTTCGCTGCCGGGCTATTGCGATAAGCACCGTTATCCTGCTTATCATGCAGTAAACGTACTTCCTGTGCCATCATGCGTAACAGCATATCAACATCGAAACGCTGGCGCAGCAACAATGTCAATTTGTTCTGCGTAAATGGCGTCAATAAACGTTTGGTAAAATCTTCCCCTTCGATTGGCACAATGCTGATGGTCGGATTTTCCGTAATGCTGCCTCCGAAAACCGGCAGTATCGATGCTCCTGCGAGTCCACCAAGTGCTGGCATTGCGCCCGCATTGGCGTGAAAATTGAAAGTAGCGGCGATATTCGATACACCAGTGAAGTGAACCGGTTGACGGTAACGGGCGCGGACGATATTGATCAACAACTGTTGCGAGATGGCATCGGTAATGGCGTCATCATAAGCCAGCACAGCGCGGTTCAAAGCTATCGGCGATATACATCCGGTCATACTCAAGACCAGCAGACCCTGTAGTAACCACAACAAACACCTACGAAGAATAAAATTCATGAAAATTTTCCCAGCCTGAAAGTTGAATGGTATTGCCAGCAATACTACCCAACAACATTTTCTCATCCTGTTACGACACGATCAATTTCTCGAATTCTTCAATAGGAACCGGTGGGGAATAAAAAAAACCTTGCACATAATCGCACCCAAAACCAATGAGAAGATTCTGTTGTTCTTCTGTTTCCACGCCTTCCGCGATAATTTTGATGTCCAGTTTGTGCGCCATCATAATGATGGCCTCGACCAGTGCCCGGTCAGTTGGATTCTCGCTCAGATTGCTAATAAACGAACGATCTATCTTGATATAGTCGATATCAAATTCCTTAAGATAGGAAAGCGACGCGAACCCAGTACCAAAATCATCAATGGATACTTGAATACCTTTGTTGCGAAATCGCAGCAAGAAGTTTTGTACCGCAAGCGAGCTTCTTAATAGCAGGCCTTCCGTAATTTCCACGTTAATACAATCGCCTGGCAAACCAACACGCGTTAGTTTCTCACACCAGCCGGGCTGATCGGTCACTTGAAATTGAATCGGTGATTTATTAATACTCACTTGAATCAATGTACCAAATCGGTCAAGCCATTGCTGAATATGCATAATGGATTGATTGAAAACCCACTCGCCAATTTTTACGATTAATCCGCTTTCTTCTGCTAACGGAATAAAAATATGCGGTCCTATCATGCCACGGCGGGGATGTTTCCACCGCAACAGCGCTTCAGCTTTGATGATGCTGCGCCGGGACAAATCCAAAATGGGTTGATAATAAATATGCAATTCATTACGCGCCAATGCTTTTCTCAAGTCATTGGTAAGAATCATCTTTTCACTTGCTTTATGCTGTAACGCAGGTGTAAAAAAACAATAACGGTCACGCCCCGCCTGCTTTGCCGCGTACATCGCCTGATCAGCATACTTCATCAGACTGCCAATATCCACGCCATCTTCCGGATAAAATGCAATACCGATACTGGTAGAAATATGATAATCCACGTGATCATCCAGAAGATTAAAGGGTGCGTCGAGTTCATGAATGATGTGCCGGGCGATTTTTTCTACATGTTTCCGAATTTCGATATTAGGGATGATAATTGCAAATTCATCACCCCCCAAACGCGCAACGGTGTCGGTATCACGTACGCAGGATTTGATTCGTTGTCCAACTTCCTGCAGCAATTGATCGCCAGCCACATGGCCGAGCGTATCGTTGATATCTTTGAAGTGATCCAAATCGAGAAAAATTACGCCCAGTAATTGCCCGTTGCGATGCGATTTTCTTGTTTCCTGATCTAAGCGATCCTTGAACAAAATGCGGTTCGGCAACATGGTCAACTGGTCGAAATTTGATTGAAACAAAATCAGATCTTCCTTCTGTTTTCTTTCCGTAATATCGATAAATTGCGCAATATAGCCCTGTATTTTGCCATTTGAGCGATGAAGGGCATTGATAGTCAGCCATCCGGCGCGAATCGATCCGTCCTTATGTTGTCCCCAGATCTCACCCTGCCAGTGATGGTTGTTGTTGAGTTCCCGCCACATGCTTTGGTAAAAAGCCTTGTCATGACACGAAGAAACAAAAATTCGCGGATTCTTATCAACCACGTCATGCAGTTCATACCCGGTAATTCGGGTAAATGCCGGATTGATTTGTTTGATCGAATTATTTTCGTCCGTAATTAGGATGGCTTCGCTGCTGTTCTGATAAATGGCATCTACCAACAGTATGGAATCGAATACCTTTCTCAAATCAATAACATCCACAGCACCAATGTTGCTAACGGATGGCGCTCCAGATTGGTGTAATGAAGCGAAATACAGGATATCCTCAACCAGTTTGCGGCCCGCTATATTGATCAGTGTCAATATCCAAGCTTTTCCTTCCATGGGATGATTAATCGCGGAAATCGATACATAGCATGAGAAATTTGTTTCATCTTTTTTGAGATTACAGATTCCCCCTGTCCATCTGCCCGCACAATCAATCTCAGCAGCGATCGCTTCTGTGATTACCAGAGGACCTGTTGAAGTCGAAATATTAAGGTGATTGATGGAATGCCCCTGAAGCTCATTGACTCCATAGCCAAACTGAATGCCAAATTGCGGATTTGCATAAACAATCCGTTCATCAACCGCCCGAATCAGACACACCCCAACCGGTAGATCTTGTAATATATTGCTGTCAACTTGCAACATATTCTCAGTTATTTTATGGGCAGTGATATCTGTGGAAATTCCTAATTCACCGGTGATCTGCCCTTGATCGTTAATTACAGGACTTTTTACAGTCCAAAACAACCGTGTTTGCCCGGATGACTTCACAATCATACGTTCTTCGCGTTTAATCGTTTGTCCCAATTCCATCACGCGACTATCATCGAATATCACATCATCCGATGACTTCAAATCAAAAAATTTTTTATCATCATGTCCGATGATATCCTCGATTGATACCACAAAGAGATCGAGCACTTTTTTATTGGCGTAGGTATACCGTCCCTGCCTATCCTTGGTATAAATGTAAGCATCTGCTTCATTAAGAATTTTTTCTAGCTGGCTGACTCTATTTTCCAGTGCACTGATATTGGAGCTGATCACTGAATCGAATGCCAGATGGGGTGAGGAAGGATTAAGTGTTTTGTTGCGAGTAGCTTTGGGTTTATTTTTTGGCGTCATAGCTTACGTTCAATTTCTTTTCAGTTAATTAAACTTACACATAAATGAATACTGATGAATACCAACTATCGCATCCTGAGCCTTAACAGCTTACCGTAAATCCGTATAAAAAGGCTATATTTATTATCACGATACAGCAGCGAGCAACGTTTACCTAGAACAACATTTCAATGTACGATCGCGCACTAACTGCAAGTTATTTACGATTTGATTGTGCAACCAGCATTTTCTCAAATGCTTTGCCTTTAATTGGTTGTGAATAAAGAAAACCTTGCACATAATCACAACCAAAATGAATGAGCAGATCTTGCTGTTCCTGTGTTTCCACGCCCTCGGCAATAGTTTTGATATCCAATTTATGCGCCATAACAATTATAGCTTCCACTAATGTGCGATCGGTTTCACTGTTGATGAGTTGATTGATAAACGAATGATCAATCTTGAGGTAATCAATATCAAATTTCTTTAAGTAAGACAGCGAAGAAAAACCGGTACCAAAATCATCGATAGATACTTCAATGCCATTATTACGAAATTCCAACAAGTATTCCTGAACAACCGCAGAATCCTTTAACAGTAAGCCTTCCGTAATTTCCACATTGATGCAATTCCCAGGCAATCCAAGTTGCGCCAAGTGATTTAACCAGTTAAATTTATTCATAAACTTAAATTGGATAGGCGACATGTTAACGCTGATTTGGATGATATAACCGAATCTTTTTTGGGATTGATGAATAAAAGCAATCGATTGTTTAAATACTAACTCGCCAATATCCAAAATCAATCCACTTTCTTCCGCCAATGGAATAAATGTGACGGGACTGATCATTCCCCGCCGCGGGTGCTTCCAGCGCACCAATGCTTCCGCTTTGATAAAACGTCCACTCGACAATTCTACAATCGGCTGATAATAAACTTGCAATTCATTTCTCGTTATTGCCTGCCTTAGATCATGAATCAATTCCATTTTTTCACGAGCTTCTCGCTGCATGGAGGGTGTAAAGTGGCAAAAACGGTTACGCCCTTCCAATTTTGCTGCATACATCGCTTGATCAGCATGTTTCATCAAGCTTTTCATATCATTGCCATCTTTTGGATAGAAAACGATACCGATGCTGGTGGAAATATAATAGTCTGTTCGGTTCTGGCTAAAATTAAAAGGTTTATTCAAGCTTTGAATAATACGCAGCGCGATTGCATCAACCTGTCGATTATCCATGAAATCCGACAGAACAATTGCAAACTCATCGCCCCCTAAGCGCGCAACCGTATCGGTTTCACCGATACACGACTTAAGGCGTACCGCAACTTCCATCAGCAGATCATCGCCTTTGTCATGCCCTAATGTATCGTTGATATCTTTGAAATGATCCAAATCCAGAAACAACAGTGATAGCGGTAGTCTGCTACGGCGCGTTTTTTTGATTTTCATTTCCAACCGGTCTTTGAACAAATTCCGATTGGGAAGACCGGTTAGCTGATCATAGTTTGCCTGCGACAAAATAAGCTCTTCTTTTTTCTTTTTCTCGGTAATATCTGTAAACTGAGAAACATGATATTGAATACGGCCGTCGGGACGTCGAATGACACTAACGTTGAGCCATTTAGCATGAATCGTACCATCCTTGCGTAAATCCCAAATTTCTCCCTGCCAATGATCTTCATTTAACAATCGGCTGCGGATATCCTGATAGAAAGCTAGATCATGCCGCCCTGAACGAAATATTTCCGGACTCTTGCCGACCACATCCGCCATTTCGTAACCCGTCATGCGAGTAAAAGCCGGATTAATTTGTATAATCAGATCATCCTCATTGGTTACCATAATCGCTTCATTGCTTGATTCATAAATGGTTGCTGCCAAACGCATAGAATCATCAATTCGCTTTTGCTTGGTAATATCCTGATACACACCGATTACACCGATGATTTCATGATTACCATTACGCAGCGGCACTTTGGAAGTTTTTAGCCATTTCATTGTTCCATCAGGAGACATTTGAGGTTCTTCATAACCGAGTTTGGGAATCCCCGAATCCATTACCAGATGATCATCATTACGATAGCGCTCTGCTTGCAATTTCCAGCTCCACTGGTAATCATCACTACCAATGACATCCTGTACAGACTGGGCGCCGGCATCTTGGGCAAACACAGGATTACATCCCAAATAGCGCAAATTCTTATCTTTCCAAAAAATACGCACGGGTGCAGTATCAATAATCGTTTCAAGTAAGCTGCGCGACTCCGCGAGTGTTGCCTCCTTGAGTTTTTGGTCAGTAATATCGGTAATAGTCCCTACAAAACCCAGTACCTTGCCCGTTGGACTCAGTTCAGCCTGGGCACGCCCCAGAATCCATGTAACAACTTGTTCCTTGGAGAAGAAACGATATTCGCACATAAATTGCTGCCGATATTGCACAGTCTTATACCATTCACACACTATCCTTTCACGGTCATCAGGATGAATTGCATTCGTCCAGCCATAACCTAAAGCTGTTTGCTCATCCATATCAGCAATATTGCACCAGCGTTCATTGACATAAAGGCATTTACCTGTGGCATCGGTACGGAATATCCCCACTGGTGCCACTTCCGTAAGGCTGCGAAAGAGCTGTTCATTATTGCGTAATGCCATCTCCATCTGCTTTTGCGCCGTGATATCAACCAATACGCCCTGCCAATGCGTACTCTCATCATCTTTCCGGTGCGGTATGGAATAGCCGCGCAGCCACTTTTCACCCATTGGTGTCCGAACGGGATATTCGTATAACCAGGGCAACAATTTTTCCTGAGAATTACGAATAGACGCTTCCATTTCCGGTAACACATCAGGACGAATCATTTGAAACATAATCTCTACATCAGTCATACATTCGGTGGGCGAAAAACCAATTAAATCGGTTACTCCTTCACTCATGAAAGGAAGCGAGCGATGGCCATGCGCATCAATACAAAATTCAAATACTGCACCCGGGATACTGGCAATAAGATTACGAAAACGCTTTTCACTTGTACGCAGTTCATAGGTACGCTGAATCACTGCATGTTCTAGATTCTCTTGATGTACCAGCAACCCAACATCAGTGGCTTTACGCTCGGTGATAATGCGAAATATACCCCGCGTTGCAACCGGTACACCGTCTACAGAATAGAGGCTTACGTTACCTTCCAGCCAAAGAATTTTTCCATCTTTTGCCACAAATGCCACCTCAATGAGTCCAACCTTCTCGCCCGACATAATGCGTTTTATGAATTCCTGGCAATGTACATGATGCTTAGGGTGAACAACTTTAAAGATATCCAACATTGCAACTTCTTCGGCCGTATAACCAAGCGCTTCGCGCCAAGCACGATTAACGAACAGAAAATGTCCGTCTGGTGCAATACTCTGAATCAAGTCATTGATCCCGTCGAACAACTCCTTCAATTGTTCCTCACCCAGGATAGTTGCAACTGGAATTTTTACATGCGGGCTGGAAGATTGTTTAGTATTGATATCATTATTCATAAAATGAATGTATCCAGGATAAGCGTAAATCGAAATTAGCGAATCTTTCAATCATAATGAATACATTTTTAATCTAAAATACATAGGCCTATAAAATTACCGGCACACGTACAACATTCAAGAAAAAAACAACTCTAATTTACCTCAATTGGTGTTTAGGATGTTAAGGTAAGTGCGGCTGAGAAAAATTTGTTGAGTCGATGCAAGACATATTGCATACTAGCCGCGCCTTAATTATTAGGATATTTTTTTCACACGATAACATTCCGGTGTTATGTGAAAATTTCAATTTTATGCAGGTAATTTAATGTTTATTAGTGTTCTTGATCTCTTTAAAATAGGTATTGGTCCATCCAGTTCGCATACTATGGGTCCAATGGTTGCGGCCAAAGATTTTCGTGATCATATTCAAGCTTATGTGGCTAGCCATGCTGTGCCGCCTTTCATGCAAGTTCGTTGCACATTGCGTGGATCACTGGCATTTACCGGCAAAGGCCACGCCACCGATCGCGCTATCACATTAGGGATCCATCAATACACGCCGTTAGCGTTGGCAAAATTGGATGTCAACGAGTTGTTTGAAAAACTGTGGCAGCAAAAAACCATTCAAGTCAATGAATCCGCCATGATTCACTTTAATCCGCCCGAGGATATTATTTTCGACCGCGGAGAACCGTTGCCGGAACATCCCAACGGAATGATTTTCCAGTTGCTGGATGGCAGCGGAAAAACTTTACTTAGCGAAACGTATTTTTCAATTGGTGGCGGTTTTATCAACACGTTGTCCGAAATTGGCCAATTGGTTGCACCGATAAAATTGGAAATGACCAAATCTTGCGGCTTTCCTTTTGATTCCGCCAATCAAATGATGAAAATGTCTACCGATAGTGGTTTATCCATTGCCGCCATGAAACGCAGCAATGAGTTAGAACGTATCAGTGAGCGCGAACTCAATGAGGGTTTGGATGCTATTTGGGATGCGATGCGCACATGCCTGGAAAAAGGTCTAGTCGCAGAAGGCCGATTACCAGGCGGCCTTAACATTAAACGTCGCGCTCATTCGTTGTATCAGCAGTTACAAAGCAATCCGCAAAAAGCCAACTTGAATGACTGGCTATGCGCTTATGCGATGGCAGTCAACGAAGAAAACGCTGCCGGTCATATGGTCGTCACCGCACCTACTAATGGCGCGGCTGGTGTCATACCCGCGGTCATTTATTATGCCGTCAAGCACGAAGGCACTACACCGGAACAAGTACGCGATTTTCTTCTGGTAGCTGGCGCAATTGGTGGATTGATTAAACACAACAGCTCTATTTCCGGTGCTGAAGTCGGTTGTCAGGGAGAAGTGGGCTCTGCGTCAGCGATGGCTGCCGCAGGTTTATGCGCAATCAAAGGCGGCACAACAGAACAAATTGAAAATGCCGCAGAGATTGCACTCGAGCACCACCTCGGCATGACCTGCGATCCGGTAGGCAGTCTGGTACAAGTGCCTTGCATTGAACGTAACGGATTTGGTGCCATTAAAGCATATACTGCGGCATCGCTAGCGATTCGCGGCGATGGCCAACACTTCATGTCATTGGATAATTGCATTGCTGCGATGAAACAAACCGGGTTAGAAATGTCAGTGAAATATAAGGAAACTTCGTTGGGTGGATTAGCCGTCAGTATTACCGAATGTTAAGACATCCTTGGTTCATTAGTGCTTATCTCGATGCAATTTCCGGAAAACATGACGTACCCCCGTCACGATAAAGAAGACACTCAACACTACCACGGGAATTGCCAGGCCTGTCAATAATTCAACATCAAGATCATATCCGCCTGCTTTCAAGGCTTTTAAACCATACCCCAAAATACCCAACAAATAATAACTCAGCACTACCACCGATAAGCCTTCAACTGTTTCCTGCATACGCAATTGGACATGAGCACGATTATCCATTGATTTCAGTAAATCGCGAATCTGCGCTTCCATGGATAAATCGACACGTGTGCGCAATAACGCGGATGCACGTCCCAAACGCATGGACAATGTTTCGAGCTTGGTATGCACCAGTTCACAGGTCCCCATTGCCGATGACAAGCGCTGGATCATAAATTCCTGCAGCATCTGCAATCCTTCTATGCGCTCTTCGCGTAATTCAGTAATACGCAATTTGACGATATCGTAATAAGCTCTGGAGGCATTAAAGCGGTGGCTGGTTTGTGCCGACAATTGTTCGATTTCGGCTGCCAATCGCGTCAATTCATCGAGCAAACGTTGTTCATCCTCAATACAGTTCATTTCCACATTACTCGCAATCAGCTCTGCCAGCCTCTGATCGGCGCGTGCTAACTGCGGAATGATTTTGCGCGTGATCGGCAACGGCAGCATTGCCAGCATACGATAAGTTTCGATTTCGAGTAAACGCTGTACCAACCGTCCCACCTGACGGCTACGCAGGTTTTCATCATGGATCAGTATACGATCAAAATTATCACGATGAATCTGGTTATCGCTCCATACGCTGGCAGCCCTACCTGCTACCTTAGATCCAATGACTGTTCCAGAAGCAAATAGTGTCACTAATTCATGCAGACTACGTTTAGGACGAGAGCGATCTTCAAAAGCAATATGGGTCGCCACCAATAATTCACCCGGCAAGCATGCCAGCCATTCTTGCGGCACATACCCGATGGCAGGATGTTCAAAAGGTATTTCAAAAGGTTTTGCACGGTAAACCGTATAAGTCGAATATTCAGTATGGCGTTCCCAACGGAGACGAAATTCACCAAAATTGGCACTAAAATCATTCTCATGTGTGTTAGGGGGATTGATACCATAATGTGCGCATAACTCACTGATCAGTTTACGTTCCTGCTCCACCCAATGGCGTTCTGACATTAATACCAGATGGGAAAGCTCAAAAGGCGGCGCAAGTAATTCATAGGCTACTGTATTCAACTCGTTATACAATTCAAGCCGATCCGAATATTCTGCAATATCCAATAAATCCGCATTCGAGGATTCTCTGCGTTTACTGGTCAATAAAGGCGATGAAGGAGTGGAATTCATAATACTTTTAAATCAAACGGCATTAATCTTATTAATAGCATACCTAACTTTCGTGACAAAAGGATGAATCTTGTTTGTACAAAAACCTGTAATTACAAACGCCAAGCAGCCGCTAAAACCAGCGATTAGTTCCTTTTAGTTTTTTTCATTTACTTTTATCAGTACATTTTTCACGGCTATCTGTGTATCATAAGTTGGAAAATTTTAAGTCTCTTTTGACAAGCGATTTTATTTCTTAACAGTAAATCAATAAATACAGGAAAAACCAATGGGTGCCATTTTCTTTTATATTTTTATTTATTTTATTGGGTACTACGGATCCAATGTCTTGAATATGCTAACGGTACGACCGCTCGTAACCAACCGGTTTATAGCTGCATTACTGCCGGTCTATGGGGTTGCTTTGACACACGCCTATGTCATGGTAAGTAGCCCTCCCCCACAAGGTGCAGACATTACAGTTGAATATGCGCTGCTGGTGTATATCACTTTGCCGGTTGTAGTGGTTACATTAGGCGCAATTTATTTCATGTGGAACAGTAGAGGTAATCAGGAAGATCATGCCACTATTAATCCAGCCGCCAATGACAGCAAATCGGTCGAAACTAATGCGATTGAGCACCATAATACTGAAATAGAGAAATCATCTGACCCAATTGATCCTGCGGATGAAAAATTAATTGACAAAGGAACCCCTAGCCAAGGCAAAGACAACAAAGATATTTAAATATAATGGCACAACCGATGCAGCAGTTTGTATGCGGTTTATTGTTGAATTAATCTCCAAGAGACGTTCTATCGACAACCACATGCTCTTTCTGCGCACTCAGTGTGCCCTGTTCTATGATCGCCAAAGTCAATCGGGAAATCGCCACCCGTTTGCCGCTGTCTTCTTCAATAATATCCGTTTGCCAGACCTGCGTCCTCCGACCCGTATGCAATGGAGTGCAAATGCCGATGACATAACCCTTGGTTACTGCACGAATGTGATTAATATTCAGTTCCAACCCAACTGCACGGTACTTCTCGGGGTCAATTGTCATCCAACCAGACACACTACCCAATGTCTCTGATAACACGCAACTGGCACCCCCATGCAAAATACCAAATGGCTGCGTTGTCCGCTTATCCACCGGCATGCGCCCCTTGAGATAATCCGGCCCTAATTCAATAAACTGAATACCAATATACTCGCCCATATTGGCATTACGTAAACCTTCCAAATAATCAATTGTATATGTTTTAAACCAAATAGCACTCATCCATCGCTCCCTTTTATTATTGTCATAACAAACCCCGCATTGTGGATCTAAAACGCTCCTTTTGCCAAGTCAATGCAATCGTTGTAATCTTCATGTTGGATGTTTCTTTCAGTTTGTACAAGCTTTACAACATCATCACTTGGTTATTTTGATATTATTTAAAGCAAAGAGCGTCCATTGCAATGATTTACTCTTTCAAAAATTATTGTTACAGGAGCTTCATCATGAAAAAATTTTTATCCGAATTTATTGGTACTTTTTTTCTTGTTCTGACTATTGGCCTCACAGTCATTCCGGGGAATGCCGGCGTGATTGCACCGCTGGCAATCGGCTCTGTATTGATGGTTATGGTATATGCCGGCGGGCATATTTCCGGTGCTCATTACAATCCTGCAGTGACATTAGCTGTTTTGATGCGTGGACGCTGCCCAATTTCTGAAGTCCCGATTTATTTAGCGGCGCAATTTGCCGGTGCTGCTGCAGCAGCCTTTATTGCGATGTTTATGGTGGGTTCTGGTACTGCAACTGAAACGATCGACGTGCCCAAGGCATTGATCGCGGAATTCCTGTTTACTTTCGCACTCGCATACGTTGTTTTGAATGTAGCGACTGCCAAAGGTACCAGCGGTAATTCTTTTTATGGCTTGGCTATCGGTTTTATCGTGCTGGTTGGCGCATTTTCCGTGGGCAGTATTTCCGGTGGCGCATTTAATCCAGCCGTAGCAATTGGCGCACCTTTAATGGGTTTAATGAGCTGGAATACTATCTGGATTCATATGGTTGCAGACTTTTCAGGCGGTGCTGCGGCTGCCATCATATTTAAAATTCTAAATCCCGATGATCAATGATCGTTCTAAGACTTTCCTACCGCAGATCTGGATCGGTAGGAAAGCTTTTTCCCACTTGCCATCAAAACAGAGCATAAAACTTTACATGCAAATATCAATTATGATTTTTCTGTTGATCAGCAGCACATTTCTGGTAATTGTCTTGGCCGGAAATACGTTCGCCCCTACTCTCAGTGCGCCCGCACTAGAAGATCATATCAGGGTTAATATTAAATATATTTCAATGGGATAGCACATATGACCCGTTGGCCGTCCAGAGCTTCGATTGCGGTAGATTGGACAGTATTTCAAACAAGCATCAAGGTACTAAGAAAATCACGCGGTAAATGACCAACGCTGCAAAAAGCTGTATGGAAACAGTTCATATTAATTATCGTTGGACATTGTTAACGTTTGAATAACGTTACACCTTGTGAAATACTCACGATCTAATTAAATGAGCAAGTCTTATATTCATATAACACAGAGAATTTAAACAATGTCATTTAGCTTCGACAATTTTTATGAAACCAATCGCCGCATACTGATCTGGCTCATCCTGATCGGTTTATTGTGGCAACTGCGCGACTTTTTCGGGTTGATTTTTATCACGTTCGTGCTGACTTTTATCGCCACGCCGCTGGTTCATTTCGGCCGTAATAAATTCAAACTGCCACACCGCTTCTCCTTAGTATTGGTATACGTCATTTTTTTGCTGGTATTAGGCAGTTTCTTTCGTTATGTCACACCCAGTGTCATTGGCGAAGCCACTCGATTTATTGGCAATTTCAATGAAGTACAAACAAAACTGATAGAACTGGAACGCGACATCGTCAGCAAATACCCTGGCTTGGAACGCCCCTTGCACGGCTACGTTCGCAGCACATTGGATGAAAACAGCTTGCGAACTATCGATAAAGTACTCAACCATTATCGCCAAACCCTTGATTTTCCCAATGCTGATCAGCTACTGGATAAGGAACATAACCACTTCACAGAAGACACGCCCGAAGAACTCAGAAAATATCATGATAAGGAGGCGGAGCTGTTGATAAACTTTCTGCTGACCAAGCAAATGGACAAGGTTCGGGAAGAATTACCCAAGTTTATCAAACACCTGTATCAGGCAATCGGCACCATGTCTCTTGCGCTACTTTTCAGTTTCCTGATTTTATTCGATAGCGTCCGCCTGAGCGGATTAATGAAAAGCTTACATGATTCGCGTTTAAAGGATTTTTATCTGGAAACCACACAACCGGTCATTCGTTTTGCATTTGTGGTAGGCCGGGCGATTCAGGCACAAGCGATGATTGCGTGCGTCAATACCATTCTAACCTTGATCGGTCTCATGATTCTCGGCATTCCATCTGTCGCGTTATTATCGCTGATTGTTTTCGTGTGCAGTTTTATCCCCGTGCTGGGTGTGATTATTTCTACATCGCCCATGGTACTTGTCGCTTTAAATACCGGTGGACTGACTCTGGCAATCGGTGTCGTCGTAATGATCACCATTATCCATATTATCGAAGCGTATGGTCTTAATCCCTTGATTTATGGCAAGCATTTAAAACTCAACCCCGTGTTGGTGCTCATTATTTTATTGGTTGCTTATCATAGCTTTGGTCTATGGGGGATGATTCTCGGGGTTCCGGTTGCGTATTATTTTATCCACGAGGTATTCGGCGTTCCTTTATGGGACAAACAACCGCTACAATCGACTATTGCCAGCTTAAAGCCACCGAATGATACAAACCAATCCGATCAAATATCGTAACACCCTATTTCTAGGATTATTTTTTGTATGTTATAGTAAAAACGGCATCGTATTACGCCACGTCTGTTAACGCACTGTGGAGGATCAAGATGAAAAAAAGTAAGCTTGAGATACGCGAAGCAATCGTGGATACGGCTGTTGCACTCGCCGAACGCTCATCGTGGGAAGCGGTACGTTTGTTTGATATTGCAGCACAATTGAATATTTCTCTGGATGATATCCGTCTTCATTTCCGTGAAAAGGAAGATCTAATCGATGCCTGGTTTGACCGGGCAGACAACCAAATGCTTAAGGAAGCGGAAACAATCGAGTTTCTGTCATTATCGCCACGCGAGCGTCTTCAACATCTCATTATGAGCTGGCTGGATTCATTCGCTGCGCATCGCAAAGTGACACGGCAAATGATCGGCGCCAAACTGGAACCGGGTCATCTGCATATCCAAATTCCTGCCATTATGCGCATCAGCCGCACCGTGCAATGGATGCGCGAGGCCGCGCACCGTGATGCCACGTTTGTGCGCCGCGCGCTGGAAGAAACGGCATTGACCAGCATTTATCTGGCAACTTTTACGCATTGGATGCGCGACGCGTCGGAAAATTCGCAGCGCACGCGGAACTTCCTGGCCCATAAATTAGCGCTGGCGGAAAAGCTGGATCACCTCGTTTATGGCGCTCCGCGTAAGGAAACTGCAACAGATTCCGCTGTCGATAGTCAGCCTTCACAATCCGGACCGGCTACGATTGAATCTTTATCATCGACCGAACCCGTTGTGCATCAAATGCGCGCCAAGTCCGGCTGAGTCATGGATCCGCTTACGCATGCGTTAAGCGGTGCTCTACTGGCACGGGCTGCCACACAGCCGCAACAGCAACTGCATCCCGGGCAACGTATTTTGCCGTTACGGCTGCAAATTGCCACAGGCTTCGCCGCAGCAGCATTTCCCGATATTGATCTGGTTCTGCGGTTGATCGATACCCTCACGTATTTGAATTGGCACCAAGGCCCAACCCATTCATTGCTTTTGTTACCGATATGGGCATGGTTGCTGGCGCAGTTTTTTTCATCGATCAGTCGCAATCGTTATCACTGGAAATGTTTTGTGCTACCCGCCAGCTTGGGTATTGCCATCCATATCGCCGGCGACTTGATCACTTCATATGGATTGATGTTGTTCGCACCATTCTCCATCGAGCGTTTTTCATTACCTTTAGTATTTGTCATCGATCCCTGGTTTACGCTGATCATCATCGTCGGCCTAATTGCCTCATGGCGCTATCCCCAGCAAAGAATTGCCGCGATTCTGGCGTTGGTAGTGTTATGCGGTTATGTATTTTTTTTATGGACTTTGCATCAACAAGCTGTCAATCTTGCCAAAAACCACATTCACTCAAATAATCTGCCAGAAGCGCAAATCAGCGTGCTACCGCAACCACTCTCACCGTTTCATTGGAAAATCATTATCCGTCAGGATGAAACTTACCACCTTGCCGACATTGACTTGCGGCAATCCAGTTCAAAACCGCAAGCAGAAGCTCATAAATGGTTGTTATCGAGAATGGCCGCAACCTACCGTCCAGAATCGGAAAATAATTGGCACATCCATCATCAATTTGGCGATGATCCCGCATACACGCCGCTGATCCGCGAAGCATGGCACGATTCCGCTTTTCAACCCTTTCGCAGCTTCGTTCAGTTTCCAATATTGGAACGTATCGATAACTCAGAACATGGCCTCTGTGCCTGGTTCTACGATCTGCGTTTCAAATTTCCCGAACTACCACCCTCTTTCCGCTATGGCGTGTGCCGGCTGAGTGGTGAGTCTGGTTGGAAGCTGGTTCGGCAAAAGGGATTGTTTTATATTGATTGACCATTTAAGTTAAGAAATTCACAAGCTAATATAAATTATTTTATAAACAATAGCATAAATAAAATCTAATAGAGTCTATGTCTATGAAAAATATTATCGCGAGCGATTTTTGGCAATGGGCATTCTCGGATTTTATGTCCAATGCCTTGCGTGGAGTTCTTGCTGAATACATTGTTGCTTGTGCTGCAGATTGCACACATTGTTCACGTACAGAATGGAACGCATATGATTTACAGACAAAGTCAGGACTGAAAATTGAAGTTAAATCAGCCGCCTATCTACAATCCTGGGAACAAAAAAAAAACGAGTTCAATTCGCTTTGATATTGCTTTAAAAAAAGGATGGAATGCAGAAACCAATCAAAGTGCGGGGGAAGCCCTACGTTCTGCAGATCTGTATGTTTTTTGCATTTTTGCGGCAAAAGATAAAAAAATTGCAGACCCACTCAATCCCGATCAATGGTTTTTTTTAGTGTGTCCGACATCTGTACTGAACCAACATTTTGGAGTCCGGAAATCAGTTTCGCTCTCTACGCTGGAAGCTATTGGCCTCGAGCGATTAAACTTCGATACCTTGCGTGCAAAAATTTTGTAGAAATATACTGATCAATTGATTGCGTCTCTTGGTCAAAATTCTTAGTTGTAATGGAAGGAAAGTCAGCAACATTCAATAAATGCCGGTACAGTAGTTAGCGTGTGTAGTGGCCTCCCAATTAAACGGATCCCCTTAAATACCTGACCGGCGATAAGTTTCGGTTCGTAATGCAAATCGAAATATCGACTGGGCAGTTAAATTCAGCGCCAATGATTGATATCAAATACATGCTTAAGTCCGCACTAAGTAGCGCTGACGCTTGAATATCCAGATAGATATCTCTATCCGCCCGTGTATTGTCCGTTATTTGAGTACCAAACAATACACTAGCTTGGTTAGTGAATACTGCGATAGCAATGCAATTATCGGTCAAGCACCCGCAGTTTTTCCCCACGAGTCGCGCAATGTGACGGCACGGTTAAACACCGGTTTTCCGGGTTTCATATCAATACGATCGGCGACAAAATAACCGTTACGCTCAAACTGAAAGTTTTGTTCGGGCTGGGCGTCATATAATGCCGCTTCCACATACGCGGCAATAATTTTTTTTGAGTCCGGGTTTAATGAAGTTTTGTAATCCTTGTCGCCGCTATCCGGATAGGAATCGGTAAAAAGCCGCTCGTACAAACGCACTTCCGCCGCTTGCGCATGCTGGACGGATAACCAGTGGATATTGCCTTTGACTTTGCGGCTTTCCGCGCCGGGGGTTCCGCTTTTGGTGTCCGGATCGTAGGTGCAATGGATCGCTTCGATCTCACCCTGGGCATTTTTATCGACTTGCACGCATTTGACGATGAAGGCGTAACGCAGCCGCACTTCAGCACCCGGAGACAGGCGGAAATAGCCTTTGGCCGGTACCTCCATGAAATCATCGCGCTCGATGTACAGTGTTCTGGCAAACGGGATCGTGCGTTTGCCCCATTCCGGTTTTTGCGGGTGATTGGGGGCAAAGCAATCCTCTTGCTGCTCTTCCGGATAGTTGTCGATGATCAGCTTCAGCGGCTTCAGAATGGCGATACGGCGCGGCGCATTTTCATTCAGGTCTTCACGCAGGCAGTCTTCCAGTATGCTCATATCGATCCAGGAATCCGCCTTGCTGATGCCGATGCGCTCGGCGAACAAACGAATGGCGCGCGGCGTAAACCCGCGGCGGCGCACGCCGGCCAGCGTGCTCAAGCGCGGATCATCCCAGCCATCGACCAATTTTCTCTCCACCAATTCGATCAATTTGCGCTTGCTCATCACAGTATAGGTTAGATTCAGGCGGGCAAACTCAATTTGCTGTGGATGGCACGGTACCTTATCTGTCAGTTGATCCAGCACCCAATCATACAGCGGACGGTGATCTTCAAATTCCAATGTGCATAAGGAATGGGTAATTTTTTCGAGCGCATCGGATATGCAGTGCGTGTAATCGTACATCGGATAAATACACCACTGATTTCCGGTACGTTGGTGATGCACGTGACGTATACGATAAATCACAGGATCACGCATATTGATATTGGGTGAAGCCATATCGATCTTGGCCCGCAATACATATTGCCCATCGGGGAATTCACCGGCTTTCATGCGCCGGAATAAATCCATGTTCTCAGCAATGGGGCGATCACGGTAAGGGCTATTTTTGCCCGGACTGGTCAGTGTGCCCCGGTATTCACGGATTTCTTCGGCGGATAAGCCTTCGACATAGGCTTTTCCTTGACCGATCAAGTGCTCAGCAAATTCGTAGAGTTGCTCAAAATAATCAGAAGAATAATATAAATGCTTACCCCAATCGAAACCCAGCCATGAAACACTGTCGCAAATTGAATCGACATACTCCTGCGCTTCCTTTTCTGGATTGGTATCGTCAAAACGCAAATGACACACACCGTCATAATCATGCGCAATACCAAAATTGAGACAAATGCTCTTGGCATGCCCGATATGTAAGTAACCGTTGGGTTCGGGTGGAAAACGCGTTTCCACGCGCCCCCCCCATTTTCCGGTTCGATTATCCTCATCAATGATATTGCGTATAAAATTGGCAAGCCCTGATTCCGCAGGCGAATTGCTTTCAGAGTTATCTTTCAAAGTTTTTCTCTCGATATGTGTGAGCATTATATTCAACCGAATTAATATTTATACCTTAATTTTCTCTCGTTAAGAGAAATTATAGCGGTGATTACCTTAAAATCCATCATTCTTGAGCAACTTGCGCGCCTCAGTTTTATCAACTTATGCTGATTCAGTCCTTAAGTAGCCCGTACTTCAAATTTGACATTTCCCGATGCCTCCCTTAGAATTCACGCCTCTTTTTGAATACGCAGGACAGGTTTTCGTGAAAACATTTTCAGCCAAACCGCACGAAGTAATACATGAATGGTTCGTTATTGACGCGACCGACAAGGTACTAGGTCGTCTCGCTTCGCAAATTGCACATCGGTTACGTGGCAAACATAAGCCCATCTACACGCCACATGTTGATACCGGCGACTATATCGTCGTTATCAACGTCGATAAAATACGTGTAACCGGCAATAAAATGGAAGATAAAATTTATTATCGTCATACCGGCTACCCTGGTGGGATTTATGCAACTACATTTAAGAAAATGCATGCGCGTTTTCCAGCACGTCCGCTTGAGAAAGCTGTAAAGGGCATGTTACCTAAAGGACCATTAGGATACGCAATGATAAAGAAACTAAAAGTATATGCGGGTGATACTCATCCTCATGCTGCCCAACAACCTAAACCGCTTGAAATTAGAGCATAATATTTATGGCCACACAATATAATTACGGAACTGGTCGGCGCAAAAGCGCAGTCGCGCGTGTGTTTATTAAACCTGGTAAAGGTACAATTATCATCAATAATAAGTCGATCGATGATTATTTTTCTCGTGAAACAGGTCGTATGATTGCCAAACAACCATTGGAATTAACTAATAATGCCAGCTCATTTGATATTATGGTTAATATACATGGCGGTGGCGAGTCTGGTCAGGCGGGAGCAGTTCGTCACGGTATCACTCGCGCACTAATTGATTATGATGCAACACTCAAGCCTGTATTAAGTAAGGCCGGATTAGTTACTCGTGATGCACGAGAAGTTGAAAGAAAAAAAGTGGGTTTGCGCAAAGCGCGGCGACGTAAACAATTCTCTAAACGATAATTTTTTATTTAACTATAAAAAGCCGCCTCATTTAATGGCGGCTTTTTTATTGGCAATTCAGCAAGCAAAGTCTTCTAAAAACAATGAGGAATTACCATGATTAATGTTGGTATTGTTGGCGGAACAGGTTACACAGGCGTAGAATTACTACGCCTACTCACACAACATCCTAAAGTAAGAATCAAGGCCATCACATCACGTAGTGAAGCAGGTATACCTGTAGCCGAGTTATTTACTAACCTAAGAGGGCATCTCGATCTCAGATTCACTGATCCTGTTGATGCCAAACTCAATAAATGTAATGTAGTATTTTTTGCAACGCCCAATGGCATCGCTATGCAACAAGCAGAATCTTTACTGCAAGCTGGTGTCAAGGTTATTGATTTAGCAGCTGATTTTCGCATTAAGAATGTTGCTGAGTGGGAGAAATGGTACGGTGTGCAACATGCCTGCCCAGCGCTGGTTGCTGAAGCTGTTTATGGATTACCGGAAATTAACCGAGAACAAGTCAGGAATGCACGTTTAATCGCTAATCCGGGTTGTTATCCAACAGCAGTGCAGCTTGGCTTTCTGCCACTCATAGAGGCCAATGTAGTTGACATCAGTCATCTCATCGCCGATGTAAAATCAGGTGTTTCTGGCGCGGGCCGGAAAGCTGAAATACATACCCTACATGCTGAAGCCTCTGATAACTTTAAAGCTTATGGCGTTCCAGGTCACCGGCATCTTCCTGAAATCAAGCAAGGACTCTCCATTGTTGCCAAGCGGTCAGTCGGTTTAACATTTGTTCCTCATCTAGTGCCTATGATTCGGGGTATTCATGCCACGCTCTACGCCAAGCTGACCAAGCAAATTGATTTACAGAATCTCTATGAAAACCGCTACCAGAATGAATATTTTGTTGACGTGCTACCCGCTGGCAAACACCCGGAAACACGATCTGTACGCGGCTCCAACATTTGTCGTATCGCAGTGCATCAACCCCAGCACAGTGATACTGTGGTGATACTATCGGTGACCGATAATTTGGTAAAAGGTGCAGCAGGACAAGCGATACAAAATATGAATATTATGTTTGATTTACCAGAAACGCTGGGAATTCAGCAGATTCCGTTATCGCCTTAATATAATACCCAGAGCACTCGTAAAAAAATTTAGACTATTTATCTCATTGGCTGACTCTGCTTGTGACAAAATGCTTACCAACATTCACAAACATTGATATGATTCTCTGAACTATTTCCATATAAGTCATATCACATGACATTGGCTATATTTAATAAAAATGGCTGCTAATCTGTGTTGAGTATGTAGTTGAATAATTTTTTTCAGAAAAAACCAAAAATTCTTTCGTCACGCGTTGTTATACGCCCTTATTTACCCTGGTCATATCGTTTAGTAATGGCAATTGTGTGCTGTCTAGTATTACTAACGCTTTCTTGGGCAATGTACGAAACCGGCAGGCAATCTGTAAATACTCATTTTGACTTGATTGAAGAAAAAATGGCCTTCTTGAATGATGCCGGAACTTGTAGACAAACTAAAAAACAAAAATTATGCACTCAAATGGGTGATTTGATTCACCAACTGCAAATCAGTGATACGGCTAACGAAAATCTTGCTCAGCAAATAAAATTGCTAACCAATGAGAACAATCAATTAAAGGAAAAAATGGTATTTTTCCAGCACTTGATGTCTGGAAATTCAAAAAATGGTATTTCTATTCATCAATTCAGTTTAAAAGAAACAGCAATTCCAGGTAATTATCGATATGCTTTAACGTTGATACAAGGCGGAGAAAGGCCAAGTGATTTTAAGGGAAACTTGAGATTCCATGTTAAATTGCTACAAAATGATCAAAGAAAGACCATACCACTCCTCAATAAAGACTCGAAACAAGATTTTCCTATTAACTTTAAATTTCTTCATAGACTGGAAGAGAGTTTCCAAGTACCGCCGGATACTGTCGTCGAAAGCATTCAAGTACAGATTCATGACATTAATGATAAGAAAACAATACTAACCCAGGCTGCGCAACCAACGCCGTAGAGGAGAAACATATGTTTGGTAAAAAAAATAAAATTCAATTTAATAATCACATTGATACTCTCATTGGTGTCGATACGACCATTACTGGCGATGTCAGTTTCAGGGGGGGGTTACGAATTGATGGACATGTTATTGGCAATGTAATCGCTTGCGATGCAGAGCAAAGTACTTTAGTACTCAGTAACGAAGGGAGCGTCACAGGTCAAATAAAAGTTACCAATATCATTATCAATGGTACAGTAACAGGTCCAATTTTTGCTCAAGGTTATTTAGAACTACAAACAAAAGCAAAGGTTTATGGTGATATTCACTATGGTTCGCTTGAAATCCACTTGGGAGCTTCAGTAGAGGGAAAAATGATCCATCAAAATAAACTAAATTCTGAGAATAACCTTACATCTGAGAAAGTGATAACATTAATTTCATCAACACCTGAAAATCAACAAATAGCTACAGAAAATAAAAGTTTTAGCTAACGCAATACACACATGTTACTTTTTAATAATCGATTACGACAGTGCCGACACCTATGAATATTGAAAATAATACTCCACTCTTATTTACTGACAATGCTGCTGCCAAGGTCAAACAATTGATAGAAGAAGAAGGCAACAAGGATCTTAATCTGAGAGTTTTTGTCAGTGGTGGTGGATGTTCAGGCTTCCAATATGGATTTACGTTCGATGAATCAATCAATGAAGATGATACTGTAATGGAGAAAAACGGTGTCAAATTACTGGTTGACCCCATGAGTTTTCAATATTTGATTGGCTCTGAAATCGATTATCAGGAAAATCTACAGGGTGCCCAATTCGTCATCAAGAATCCCGGTGCTACCAGTACTTGTGGTTGCGGTTCATCATTCTCAATGTAACGCTTCCTCATTGCAGATTTAGCATTTATCATGCGGGATAAATCGCACCCAGGATTCTTTCCCCTTTGGCACCGGTAACGGCTGATAGATTGCCTGTCTTGCGCAATAGTGTTTGCTGGGCCAACCAGGCAAATGCAAATGCCTCAACCCAATCAATCGCGACACCCAGTTGATCAGTGCGCATTATTTTCTTACCGGGTATAGCTTCGATCAATCGATTGATTAACTGAGTATTATGAGCACCGCCGCCACACACATAAATTTCTGCAGCAGTTGGACAATATTCATGGATTGATCGTGCAATCGCCATGACGGTTAATTGTAACAACGTTGCCTGTACATCCTCCGGTAATTCTTTTCCCGCCAGTTTATGTTTAAGCCACTCCAGGTTAAATAATTCTCTTCCAGTACTCTTAGGCGGTTGCCGCGAAAAAAAATGATCATTTAACATATCTTCCAACAAAGAAGAAATAACTTTGCCTTTTGCCGCCCACTGTCCATTGTTATCATAAATTTCTCCGGTATGGTGTAAACACCAGGCATCTAACAAAATATTTCCCGGACCACAATCAAAACCAACAATTGTGTTATTAGGGTCGAGACTAGTAATATTGGCTATACCCCCGATGTTAACAATTACACGGTGACAGAGTGCACTTTTGAATAAGGCATGATGGAAAGCTGGCACTAATGGTGCGCCTTGACCGCCTGCAGCCATATCGCGACTCCTGAAATCTGATACTACGGCAATCTGAGTCAGCTCCGCCAGAAGTGCCGCGTTAACAAGCTGAATAGTATAGCCTTTTTCCACATCGGGGCAGTGCCTGACTGTCTGACCATGACATCCAATAGCACTGACATGCTCGGATTTGACAGTAGTATTTGCCAACAGCTTGATAACTGTCTCGGCATAAAGACAGGATAACCGTTTACCAAGCATCGCCGCACGGTGCAACTCATCGTAACCGGATTGTTGTAGCGCTAGCAACTGCTTGCGCAATTCACTATCGTAAGGACAAAATTGGGTTTGAATCAGTTTAGGATCCGAGCTATTAAAATCGACCAGAACCGCATCGACACCATCCAGGCTTGTACCTGACATGATGCCGATATAGTAATTGGATTCCAACGATTTATCAGCCTTTCAAAAATCAATAATCTTGAGGGAATCAGAATTAAAAAATCATTTCTAAATTTTAATTATTTCGCCAGCTATTCCAGAGCCGCATAATGGATGTTACGCATGATGTTCAAACGCGCTACCAAAGATTGTGTTTCTTTATGAAATGTATTTAAGTCTCTTTTTGTGATGGGAGGTGCAGAAGGAAGAGCAACTTTAGTAGGATCACGCTGCAAACCATCAACACGCAGTTCATAATGCAGATGCGGACCTGTTGCCATACCCGTGGAACCCACATAACCAATCACATCGCCTTGGTTAACACGCTTACCTTTACTCATTCCGCTGGCAAAACGTGATAAATGACCATACGCCGTCTCAAACTTGCCATTATGTTTGAGAACCACTAAATTCCCATAACCTCTCTGTGATCCGGAAAATGCAACAATACCATTAGCTGTCGCTTTTACCGGAGTACCCGTAGGTGCTGCATAATCAATTCCTCGATGCGCTCGCCACTCCTTCAGTATGGGATGATAACGCGCATTACTAAAACCTGAGCTGATACGTGAGAAAGTCAGTGGTGACAGCAAAAAATCTTTGCGCAAGCTTTCTCCTTCAGGTGTGTAGTAACCATCCGCACCATTTGATGCTTTGAAATACACAGCTTGGTGTGATTTTCCTTTATTAACGAATTCAACTGCCAGAACACGTCCCTTTTTAGTACGTGTGCCATTGTCCGAAGAAGTTTCATAAACAACAGTAAAGCGATCACCGCGACGCAAATCACGATAAAAATCAATTTCGGAAGCAAAAATCTCCGTAAGCTGTGTAGCAATATTGTTAGGTATACCTGCACTGTCTGTAGCAGCAAACAGAGAACTGATAATTTCACCCGCTTTCATATGAATCTGACTATCCAGCTCAATCGGCTGCTCAGTCATTTTGAATGCATCGTCGGTTTTTTCCATCAAAAACAGCTCTTCGTTGCCATAGAAGTAGCGTAACGTTAATAGCTCACCATCAGCATTTGTTTGCGCATAAATGGTTTTCCCAGGTTTTAGTTGGCGCATCGCCCTGCTATCACGTGCAGCTTGCAAAAAATCTGTTGAATCCTGATTATTAACATCAAGGCGAGTTAAAATTGTTGCAATCGTATCACCGCGGCGAATATTTTCCTGATGCCAGAATGTTTGATTAGCTTGGGTTTCGTAAATAACATCGGGCAATGACAGATCAAGGACGACTTCTTCTACCAGAATTTCTTCAAATGAGGGAGTATTGGGCGCAATACCAAATGCAGTGACTATACCGAATAGAGGAATACTGGATAAGGCAACCAACCAGCGAATTGTTTTTTTTGTTAATTTTGATGATTTTTGAGCTAGAATCCTTTGTTTACTGCTAAAGGGTGGATATAGCATATATGAAGTACCTCCAGTCATAATTATCTGCGACAGGCGCGAGTCTAACATGAAAACTGCCAAAACATGTACTAAGGTACAATTGAAAATATAATAAAATATTTTTTTAAATACAAAATATAAAGCAATCAATAACTTAAATATTGTGAATACATCAACAAAAACTCAACTGGAAATTATCAAGCGCGGAAGCCACGAATTATTAATTGAAGCAGAACTGGAAAGTAAACTGAAATCGGGGCGGCCTCTACGAATCAAAGCAGGTTTTGACCCAACAGCGCCGGATTTACATTTAGGTCACACGGTTTTGTTAAACAAATTACGCCAGCTGCAAGATTTGGGACACCACATCTTGTTCCTGATTGGCGATTACACAGGCATGATCGGCGATCCCAGCGGGAAGAACACCACTCGTCCACCATTAACCCGCGAACAAGTCGCTGAAAATGCCCAATCGTACACTACGCAAGTTTTTAAAATCCTAAAACCCGAAGATACTGAAGTCGTGTTTAATTCATCCTGGATGGATAAGCTTAATGCCGCCGACCTCATCAAGCTCGCTGCCACGCATACTGTTGCACGGATGCTGGAACGCGATGATTTTGACAAACGTTACCGCAATAATCAGGCAATCGCTATCCATGAATTCCTCTATCCTTTAATTCAGGGATACGATTCCGTAGCACTGAAAGCAGATCTCGAGTTAGGGGGCACCGATCAAAAATTTAATCTCTTAGTTGGACGTGAATTACAAAAGCATTTTGGACAACCCCCACAGTGTATCCTTACGATGCCTTTATTAGAGGGGCTTGATAGTATCAACAAAATGTCTAAATCCTTAAACAATTATGTTGGCATTACTGAAAAACCAAAAGAAATTTTTGGTAAGTTAATGTCCATATCTGATCAATTGATGTGGCGATACCTGGAGTTACTGTCTTTTGAATCAATTAATACCATCGCCACATGGCGTAGAGAAGTCGAGGCAGGCAGTAATCCACGAGACATCAAAGTAAAGTTTGCCCAAGAAATTGTCACACGCTTTCATAGTAAACATGAGGCAGAGCTAGCATTAGCCGACTTTGAAACGCGTTTTAGATACGGTTCACTACCGGATGAAATTACAGAAAAAATAATTAAAATACAAGAGGATGAGATTCCTTTAGTACAATTACTAAAATTGACTGGCTTAACCTCCAGTACCAGTGAAGCACTACGCATGATTGATCAGCATGCAGTCAAATTAGACGGCGAAAAAGTGGAAGATAAAATCACTAAAATTAAACGAGGACAGTCCATTGTTATACAGGTTGGTAAACGAAAATTCGCCAGAGCCATCATCCAATAATCTGAATATGTTACGAATAATTTGCAGGCTATAGAAGAATCAAGTATACTGCGCTGCCAAAATTGATAGATCGTTACAATTTAATGATTATCAGCTTTGCTTGGTTTCATCGTTCCTGACCTCTCTTCAATTTTTCAAGCTTTTCCGAAAAATGAGTAACAACCTTGGTTAGCAGCGATGCTTTTTAATTGCGCTGACAAGGTAATACACAATCATCATTATTAATTGCATGTGGATATTGGTGGTGTGTCTCATTGTCATTTTTTTAGGAAAATAACGTGTCTTTTGAAGATTTAAATTTACACCCCTCCATACTTAAAGCCATTCATGATGCGGGATATACCACCCCGACACCCATTCAGCAACAAGCCATTCCAGACCTTATTGCCGGTCAAGATGTAATGGCGTGTGCCCAAACCGGTACCGGAAAAACTGCTGCATTTATGCTGCCTGCATTGCATCTATTGTCTGAACCATCGCAAGTACGCAGCCGGGGACCGCGCATTCTAGTACTGACGCCCACCCGCGAACTGGCGCTACAAGTCTCCGATGCAGCAAAAAAATACGGCAAGTACCTGCCACGAACTAAAGTGGTAAGTATTTTGGGCGGCATGCCTTACCCCCTACAAAATAAATTACTATCACAGCCGGTTGATATTTTGGTAGCCACACCCGGACGACTCATTGATCACATTCAACGCGGACGTATCGATTTTAGACGCTTGCAAATGCTTGTGCTGGATGAAGCTGACCGCATGCTGGATATGGGTTTTATTGAAGATGTCGAAACCATTGCGGCTGCCACACCGATTACTCGGCAAACCCTGTTGTTTTCTGCCACTTTAGACAATGCAATCGATAAAGTTGCCGCAAAACTATTAAGAATGCCGAAACGTATCCAGGTTGCATCGCATAAAACCAAACTTGAAAATATCGAGCAACGTTTACATTACGCCGATGATATGTCGCACAAGAATCGCCTACTAGACCATGTATTGCGCGATGAAAAATTGAAACAAGCAATAGTCTTTACTGCTACTAAACGCGACGCAGATACCCTAGCCGACAACTTATATGCCCAAGGCTTTGCTGCTGCCGCATTACACGGTGACATGAACCAACGTGAACGTAATCGTACATTAACCCGCTTACGTAATGGCGGTTTGCGTGTACTAGTAGCAACTGATGTTGCTGCCAGAGGTATCGATGTAGCTGATATTACGCATGTGATCAATTTTGATCTACCTAAATTCGCTGAAGATTACGTGCATCGCATTGGCCGCACAGGTCGAGCAGGTGCAGCAGGCATAGCGGTTTCGTTTGCCTCGGCCAAAGATAATATGCACTTATCAAAAATTGAACGTTACACCGGTCAACGCATTGCTTCGCATGTTATCCCCGGCCTTGAACCTCGTATCAAGCCGCGGTTTCACAGTTACGGCACAAAAAGCACACCAAACGTAACACAAAAACGCAAAAGATCACCCTTTGCAGGTTACGGTAATCGTTCAAATTTTGGTGTAAGCAGTGAATTGAATGGAAACAGGAATGAGCAACGTGGCCGTTCGTTTAGTCACGACAATCGTAGCAATTCCTTTAGAAACCGTAACAATTCTAGCGCGGGTCAACACTTTGCAAGATCAAAGTAACTGAAATAGTTATAAGGACGGCTGGAAACCTCATCAAAAAGCTTCTTGCCGTCTTAATCAAGTCATTCACATTTATATCTGTACAGAATCAGCGTCCTATACCCCGGAAGGCAATTATAGCCAAAGCATAAGCAAGGATTGCAGCCCAGCCAACCATATGAAAGCCTCCTTGCATGACTAAAAAAACAGCTAATGGTGCAGCAATAACCGAAAAACAGCCATTAATACCCCAAGCCCACGGTACCCGCTGTGGATAAGCTTGGTTCAGTACTCGCAAAGCAAGTGGAAAGGGTATACCCAACAAAAATGTTGGCAAAGTCAAAAGCACCAATCCAGCAATCCATTTCAGTGATTCTGGCCAAACTAATCCTGCAGTGAACAAAATAGGTTCCAAGAACAAGGACAATATAATCATGATGATGATGCCAGCTAAAATAAGAGTGGCGGTTTTATGAGATGTCTCAAGCCGTACACTTAAAATACTGCCGGCACCCATGCCACATAGCAACGCGGCAACAACGCCGGCCGCACTATAAAGTGGGTGCCCCCAAAACAAGGTGAAATGCTGAATCCACAGAATCTCCAGAAACATAAACCCTAACCCGATCGACGCAAAGTAGCCCAAAATAGCCAAACGCCCGCCTGGCGGCCAACTCAACCAAGCCAGTGGTACCAGAATCAGAATAATAGCGGCTCCAGTCAATGCAATTCCTGTCAAAACCACCAGCACCGACCCCATTTCAACAAAAGCTAGCGTATTGCTTCCAAAATATTGCTTCACTTCTTGAAGGCGATCCCAACGGAGAAACTGATGAAAATAAGGTTTGCTATCATGAGGAGCACGTACATCGAACAAATAGTCATCAAAAAAAGCCGATGTGTCATTTGCAGTAAGCAATGCAGTAAATCCCGCCGTAAGCAGATCCTCTTCCATAACATGAAAGTGGTCTGTGGATACGACACCTTCTCCCGGCGACCATAACCGGTCAAACCCTTTGGTTTGCGAGAACGCAGCCAGCTTTTCCCGCGCCACATCATTCATCGGTCGCTTTGAGATAACGACAGACAACATGTCCCAACTTCTGATAGCGGCGATATGAGCCGACAAATCAGATACACCCGCCGCGTGCAGAGTTTCTACAACCAATGCCAAAAGTTTTAAACTCTGACGTGGCGGCTGGTCCAGATAAACACTAAAGGATAATAAGCCATCTTCGTGCAACACATCCCATAAAACACGGAAAGATTCGCGCGTCAGCAGATAATCTTCCTGTAATGCCTGCAAACCAACGCCCCCGCCAAACGAACCTTGCGGTGGTAACACAATCAGGTCGTAATGTTCGCGAGGTGCACCTAGGTAGGCGCGACCTTCGCGCACGATAACGGTAAGTCGATCATCATGGTATTGCGCACGTAACCACCGTGCCACCACAGGATGAGGTTCTACTACATCTACCCGCACATCGTTATGGGACAACAAATGTGCCACCGTCGCCCCTCCTGCATGCAAGACAAGTGCGCGCGAAGGTGTTGCCAGTGCAAGCGGTAAAGCCTGTACGCTTTCATTCAACACTGTTGCATCCGGCAGTAATACTCCATAAGCATCACCATTACGATAAATATGTGGTGCCGCCGGCAAAATGCCACGAAACTGTAAGCTGAGGCCCTGCCCGTAGCGCAATGCGGGAGATTGCACGATTTGGATTCGACCCATCGGATGGGGAATATCGCTGACGACCCGCGCTTGGGGTAATTGCAATGCATAACTGATCGCTTTGTATGAAGAGGGCTTAATATCGACACTAAACATTATGCTTGCGAGCACACACAGCAACAAAATCACGCTGGACCATGAGTGCCGCAACAACCACGCGGCCAATACAAAGGCTGCCGCACAAATGGCAATAGCTTGTATTGGCGTAAAATAGCATAACAACAAAAGCGCCACCCCCGCTCCTGCTGCCGATCCCAGTAAATTGACCGCATACCGCTGCCCGATTGATTCGGTATCGCGCATAAAGATAAGTCCAAGAAATAGCGCTCCACTAAAAAAAGGCAAAAAAACAAGCGTAGCACTGGCTAACAATGGCCACCAACTACGAGCATCGATAAATAATAAGGAAAGATCTGTTAATGCCGCCGCTTGCAGCGCCAAAGGCAGGGCCAAAAGACAGCTTGCTGCGGCAAACATAAGGCAAAATTGCGACACACTTTCAGCTCGAGGCAATAACTTGCCCCGTGCAAGCGCGAGAACCGTACCGCTACTGCCGAATCCTAGCATAGCAAGAGATATTACTGCATATGCGAAATGATGGCCTTGCCCCTGTGCCAGCGCCTGCATCAATACGATTTGCAGCGCGATCAACGCCAATGAGCTTAAAAATAATGCAATATCAACAGCAAGTAATCGCATGCCAAGTAAGCTGCACGGTATGCTTCTATCCCCTCGTTAACGGGACAAAACGTACTGGCAGAAGATTTTGTGTACGCACCTGATCGCCATCTTTAGTGACGAGAACCAGCATCTGAATCATATAAGGACTACCCACGGGAATAATCATCCGACCACCATCCTTAAGTTGCTCGATCAGTGGTGGCGGAATATGAGATGCAGCAGCGGTGACCACAATCACATCGAATGGAGCATGTTCACTCCAACCGTAATAACCGTCGGCATGCTTAATACTTACATTATCATAACCAGCGTGGCGTAAGCGCGCTTGTGCCTGTTGCGCGAGCTCCGCAACAATTTCTATGGTATAGACATCCTTGGCAATTTGCGCCAGCACAGCGGCTTGATAACCACTACCCGCACCTACTTCAAGTACACGAAAATCCGATCTTACTCGAGCTACTTCCGTCATATAGGCGACAATATACGGCTGTGATATTGTCTGACCATAGCCGATGGGTACTGCGTGGTCTTCATAAGCAAAACGCTCTTCTCCTTGCGGTACAAATAAATGGCGAGGCACGACACGCATGGCATGCAAGACATTTCTATCCCGCACACCGCGAGCAACGATCTGCTCGCTGACCATTTTCTCACGTAATTCGCGCGCCCGGTCAGTATCTATTGCCTGCACAGGAAAGGTTCCAAACAAACAAATCAGCATCGATAAAAGTAGCTGTCTATTCATTGTCATACTTTCTTATTTTTATGAGCGATTTTCATTACAACCCCGGAATCATCATTGAATAATAATAAAACGAACATAAATTCACATCCGCAGGCACTAATTTCCTTTTTTCCTGCTAACCTGGAAAGGTTGCAGACACCGCATTTCCATTATATTCATAAACTTCGGCTCGCACTTTCCCGCGCACCAACAATAATGGGCATAAAGTATTACTGATAACTTGACTGACAACGCTGCCATAAACCATGCGCTCCACACCTGACCGGCCGTGAGTGCTCATGACAATCACATCCACATTATCTGCACAAGCGATACGAACAATGGTATCGGCCGGATCTCCAATCACAACCTGACAACGAGATGCGATGCCCGCAAGTTGTAACCGTGAATGTATTCGCTCCAAATAACAGGTTGCCTGCCGCACGACAGGCTGTTCTCCAAAATCATCACAAGAGGTAAATGCGGAGTCGATTGCCGATTCATGCTTCGTATCGTACAGCTCGGCAACACGAAGCAGATGGATAATTGCACCTGTGTCTTGCGCAAACTGATGCGCAACTGGTAGCGCCGCTTCGGCCACGGGTGTACCATCAAGCGGCAAAAGAATGGTACGAAGTACAGAATCAGACTGCAATTCCACGCGGGCAGGCACCAGAAATATCGGAGGATGTGCGTTATGCAGTACTTCGTCTGCCACACTGCCCAATAGAGCCAACCCTAACCCCGTTCTGCCGTGCGTAGACATGGCAATCAAATCGACGTAAGCTTGTTCAGCTAAGCGCAAGATGCTATCAGCAGGCATTCCTGATAAAAACTTGCTCTCTACTTTAAAACCATGTTGTTTAAGCTGCTGCGAGATCGCATGCACTCGTTCGCTGGCTATATTCTCATGAGTTGGTGCAATCTCCATCTGTTCGGATTGGTGAGACCTGATGATATTATCGAACGAAGGAAAAATGGATGGCGACAGCGCTGTCATGAGTAAAAATTCTGTTCGCTGCGGCACACTAAAGCGCAATAGATGAGGAATGACCAGCTCCGCCAGCTCAGAACCATCCAATGGTATAAGTACTCGCTTGATCATTCATACACCCGTATTAATCGCAAATCTTGTATTGAGTATAGGCCTTCTCGCAACCATTTTCCAGGTTAAGAATATGCACCTCCAGAGTCGCTTCGCTATAAAAATGGGCAAACAACTATCATTATTCTGATAAAAAAACGCGTTTATGCAAAATCCGTACAATCCAATAAACAGCCAATGCTGCTACCAAGTGTTTCAAAGTATGACCACTAATAAATTGGTTGGTTAGATTATAAATTTGCATGTCCAGCAATTCAGCCGATTTGGCTACAGCATATAGAGCGATCACTTGATAGATATGTTTTGCATGTGTATAACGTGATGGATTGTACAAACTCAGCAAGATGATGAGCACGATCGAATAGAACTGTACCACGATATAAAAATTCAGGTTTCCCGCACCGTGCTGTTCGGTCAAATACCAATACGATACACTCGAAATTCCCAGTCCGGTGAGAATGGGTAGCGACCATAATCCCACAATCGGATTGACGCGCTCACCGAGTGTAGCGGCAAGTAAGGCTGTTATTGCTACTGCGATTGGCAACCGGTCCCACAACAAAGTCGCATTATCCGGCATCCAATGATAAGCCATCGAACCCAACGCCGCCGCCATAACGCTTAAAAATAAAACGCCATAAGGCAAGCACTCCATTCTGTTGTGAAATGCTTTTGGTACAGGCATTCGACAAACATGAAAAAGATATACCAACCCCATACCACCACTTAACAGAAAAGCCAAATTAGAAACAACATTACTGAAATTAGGAATACCAAAGAAATTTCGTTGGTCAGCAAACTGATGATAATCAACAGGCTGAGAAAGGGGAGGCAGTAACAAAGCCGCCACTACAACCGCAATTGATAATCCGCACAATATAAAAAGCTGCCGCATGTTCAGCAAACCAGCGGTATGATGCTGAAATTCCTAATACATCTGCGCAACCGCTTCTCCAATCCGGCTAACGGCAATGATTTGGATGCCGGGAATCGGTTGCTTGGGTTTATTGGCCAATGGAATGATCGCCTGCTTAAAACCCAGTTTTGCAGCTTCTTTCAGCCGCTCCTGTCCGCGCTGCACTGGACGTATTTCTCCCGCCAGACCTATCTCTCCGATCACAATCGTTTTTTCCGCCAATGGCTTATTTTTTAAAGAAGAAACCACTGCCAGTATAACCGCAAGATCTGCTCCTGGTTCGGTGATTTTCACTCCCCCCACGGCATTGACAAAAACATCTTGATCATAACAAGGAATGCCTGCATGGCGATGCAGTACCGCCAATAACATCGCCAGTCTGTTTTGCTCCAGTCCGACACACAATCGCCGTGGATTGGGTGTACGCGCTTCGTCAACCAAAGCTTGTATTTCTACTAACAGTGGGCGTGTGCCTTCCTGCGTGACCATGATACACGACCCGGCAACTTGCGCATCGTGATGCGAAAGAAACAGCGCCGATGGGTTCTTCACTTCACGCAGACCTTTTTCTCCCATCGCGAAAACACCCAGTTCATTCACTGCACCAAAGCGATTCTTGAATGCGCGGATCATGCGAAAACTCGAATGCATATCGCCTTCGAAATACAATACCGTATCCACCATATGTTCCAGTACACGCGGACCGGCTAACGCACCTTCCTTAGTGACATGGCCAACCAGAATAATGCAAATGCCACTCGACTTGGCCAGTCGCGTTAATTGTGCGGCACACTCGCGCACTTGAGCGACAGATCCCGGCGCAGACTGCAAAGCTTCCGAATACACCGTCTGAATTGAATCAATAACAGCAATCGTTGGCTTGCGCTCAGAAAGTACGGTGTGGATTTTTTCCAACTGAATTTCCGCCAATAAATCCACAGCCTTGACATCGAGCGCCAAACGTTTGGCGCGTAACGCTACTTGCTGCGCCGATTCTTCACCGCTTACATACAATACTGGACGGCGCTCGGACATGTAAGAAAGGGCTTGCAATAGCAAAGTTGATTTTCCAATACCAGGATCCCCTCCAAGGAGAACCACGCCACCATGCACCATGCCACCGCCCAGAACCCGGTCAAGCTCTTCCACACCGGTAGGATAGCGTGGTTCTTCATGGGCTTCGATGGTGCTTAAATTTTGTACTTGGCCTGTCTCTGATACAGGACTAAAACGCGGCACCGATTTCTCTGCAATAGTTTCCACCAGAGCATTCCATACCTGACAATGCGGACACTGCCCCTGCCATTTCAAGGTTTGCCCGCCACACTCAGTACATGAATAAATAGATTTCTGTTTAGCCATTAAACTTGGTTAATCATAAACTTCCGCCTTACTAAATAGTGCGCCGCGAGCATCCTTTTCAGAAAGTACCGGTTGATTGCCCGAGAGCGGCCAATCTATCGCCAAATTGGCATCATTCCACACAATACAACGTTCATATTCTGGCGCCCAGTAATCGGTAGTGTTATATAAAAAATCGGCAGACTCGGAAAGCACCACAAATCCATGCGCAAAACCAGGCGGAATCCATAATTGCTTTTTGTTTTCCGCACTGAGAATCACACCAGCCCATTGCCCAAAGGTCGCTGAAGAACGGCGCAAATCCACAGCTACATCAAAAACTTCACCCGTCACTACACGAACTAATTTCCCTTGCGCTTGCTTGATTTGATAATGCAAGCCACGCAATACATAGTGAACCGAGAATGAATGATTGCTTTGTACAAAGCTTACCTTCTTTCCAACAGCTGATTCAAATTCGCGTAGATTAAAACTTTCAAAAAAGTAACCGCGATCATCAGTAAAAATATGCGGTTCCAGTAACACCACTTCTGGAAGTGCGAGAGAGGTAAATTTCATAATAAATCCGATAATTGAAATCGCAGTCAAAATTCCCGTTTTAACACTTGCAACAAGTATTGGCCATAGCTATTCTTTGCCAGGGGTATCGCAAGTTTCTTCAACTGCGCTTCATCAATCCAACCTTGCTTGAAGGCAATTTCTTCCGGGCAGGCAATCTTCAATCCTTGCCGATGCTCAATGGTTGCAACAAACTGACTGGCATCAAGCAAAGATTCATGAGTGCCTGTATCAAGCCATGCATAACCCCGCCCCATAATCTCAACACTCAGTGCTGCACGGTCCAGATACATGCGGTTAAGATCGGTTATCTCCAATTCATTGCGTATCGAAGGTTTAAGATTTTTCGCATAATCAACGACATGTTGATCATAAAAATATAAACCTGTCACTGCATAATGCGACTTCGGTTTCTTGGGCTTTTCTTCCAAATTAATCACGTTGCCATGAGAATCAAATTCAACCACGCCATAGCGATCCGGATCGTGAACATGATAGGCAAATACACTGGCCCCTTGTTCACGTTGCATCGCATTAGTCAGTAAATGATGAAAATCGTGGCCATAAAAAATATTGTCACCTAAAACCAGCGCCGAACAATTGTTGCCGATAAACGATTCGCCAATGATAAATGCTTGTGCAAGGCCATCCGGTGATGGTTGCTCAGCGTAAGATATGGCGAGTCCCCATTGGCTGCCATCACGTAACAACTCGCGATAATTTCCAACGTCACGCGGTGTTGAAATTATCAGAATATCTTGAATCCCCGCCAACATTAACGTGCTCAACGGATAATAAATCATGGGCTTATCAAATACTGGAAGCAATTGTTTGGATACTGCCTGCGTGACCGGGTAAAGCCGTGTACCCGAACCGCCTGCAAGCACGATGCCCTTCCGTTTTGGAATCTTAAGTTTATTATAATTTGCTGGTATATATGAAATATCTGATGTTGACATAAATAAGATTCCGGATATTTACAGGCGCGCGAATAAATCACTTCTACCCGTTCAATTCATTAGAAAGATTCGAAATAGTATTATATCCGCTTTACCTTCCAGATAATTGTACGATGCGATAACAGCGGAATGTTCATGTAAAATTATCCACCATGACGTATTTACAACCCTATTTCCACCTTCTTAAAAGATTCGTACTGCATAGGAAATCACTGATGCTAACGCTTGTTGCGATGCTAGTGGTAGCAACGGCTGTCGCCTCTTTACCTGTACTTGTGAAGTTTTTGCTTAACGGTACCTTTCTACAAAAGGATGTATCGCACATCCAAATTACATCGCTGGCTATCATCATGCTATTCATCGTACGCGGTATAGCAAGCTATGCCAGAATTTATTTGCTTAATAAAGTCAGTAGTCTGCTAAGTGTTGATTTACACAGAAAAATTTTTGATAAATTACTCGCACTGCCAGTGAACTATTATTCTCAACTTAGTAAATACGATATCGATAAATTGATCGCACAAACAAACCAAGCTTCTCGAAACTTGGTTAAAATTTTCGCCACATTTGTTCAGGAATGTTTGATCATCATCGGTCTGATGATTAGCATCTTATATCTCAATCTGGAATTTACTTTTCTGTTGTTGTTCATATCACCCTTGGTCATCATGATTAGCCAAATGACACTGGATCACATAAATAAATCAGAGCAAAAAAATTTTCCTGAGACGGATAACTTGGTTACGCAATTACTACAAACCCTGAAAAACTACAGGGAAATTAGGGTAAATGGCGGGCAAAACCTTGAGAATCAGCGCTTGAGTAAAGCTGCTGAAACTATTTATCAAACTGAAATAAAACAAACATTAATTAAAGCCACAATTATTCCACTCGGTGAAGCAGCTACCGCAATAATTCTAGTTACAGCATTTTATTTTATTGCACAACAAACGCTGAATAACGCATTTGGCGTGGATACAGTGGGCGCACTGACTGCTGCAGTATTACTGCTGATTCAGCCGATCCAGCGCATCGCCCATCTCCCTCAACAAATGCAACATGAACAGGCAAACGTAGAAACAGTGCTCTCATTTCTTGATCAAGCTTCGGAACAAGACACAGGCACTCAATACATTGACCAGGTTTGTGGAAAAATAGCATTTGAGAAAGTTCGTTTTTGTGCTCGTGCACTCACAAAACCTGTATTAAATCATATTGATCTCATCATTAAACCCGGTGAAGCCGTTGTATTCACAGGTTATATCACGGCCGAGAAGAATGCACTGATCGACTTGATACTTCGCCTACAGCAGCCAATCCAAGGCAGAATTTTATTGGACGATCGCGCACTAGCCGACATTCAGTTAAATAACTTGCATGCTAATATTGCGATTATTACAAAAGACAGTGTGTTATTGGATGAAAACGTTGCTGGCAATATTGCCTATGGTGCAATGCGATGTGCCAATGAAGCAAAAATCACGGCGGTGGCGCACACTTCCCACGCGACTGAATTTATTCGGGAAATGCCGGAAGGATTACAAACAAAAATTGATGAAAAAAATGCAATGATCACAAAAAAACAGTGTCACCAAATATCCATTGCACGCGCATTGCTTAAAAAACCACCGATATTGATTCTGGATGAGATAACAGACGACCCCGATTCAAGCAGTCTATTACCCATTCTAGAAGATTTGATAAAAAACCGTACTACACTTATTTTTGCACAACATATTCCACAATTAATGAAAATCGATCGCATCGTTGTGCTAAAGAATGGATGTATCACATAAAATTCATATAAAACTCAATAGGTTGCGCAATACACTATACGCAATAATCCTCAATACCCCAAGATTGATAAAATGATTATTCCAATTCCTTATGATCACCATTGGTATATTCGGGCACCCATTTCTTAAGCTGATCGCGAACCTCTTGATCATCCAGAACCGTAACTTTAACTAACCACATCATTAATTCGGATAACCAGTGCTCATCTACTTCACGAGCTTGTGCAATGCGTAATTTTTCATGCGGCGTAGGAAGCGTATTTTCAGTGGCTGATAACAATTCTTCATGCAGCTTCTCCCCAGGACGCAATCCACTAAAAACAATACGAATATCTCCTTCACTTAGGCCGGACAAATGTATCAAATCATTGGCCAGATCAACAATTCTGACCGGATCTCCCATATCCAGTACGAATATTTCGCCACCACCTTTAGTTCCTCCACCCATCAATCCAGCCTGTAAAACCAGTTGTGCAGCTTCAGGAATTGACATGAAATACCGCGTTATCTCGGGGTGTGTAATCGTAATGGGACCACCTTTTGCAATTTGTTCGCGAAATTTTGGAATAACACTACCCGTGCTTCCCAGAACATTTCCAAAACGTACCATCACAAAACAGGTTGGATGCGTTTGCTGCAGGGCTTGGCATACCATTTCCGCCAAGCGTTTGCTCGCACCCATAACACTCACTGGATTAACTGCTTTATCTGTTGACACTAAAACAAATTTCTTCACCTGAAAATTTATCGCAACTTGTGCTAAAACATAAGTGCCTAAAACATTATTGAGCAAAGCTTGACACGCATTTTCATGTTCCATCAGCGGTACATGCTTGTACGCGGCTGCATGAAAAACAACAGACGGGTGAAATTGCGTAAATATTTGTGTCATTCGCGCATGATCCTTGATATCGCCAATAACAAAAGACATTCTGATCTCAGGATGGCGCAATGCGAGCTCTTCTTGGATGTTATACAATGCAAGCTCATTAAGCTCCAAAAAAACAATGCGTTCAGGATTGAAAGTAATGAGCTGTCGACATAATTCTGAGCCAATCGAACCACCAGCTCCGGTCACGAGAATAATTTTTCCTGTCAGCAAACTATGAAGGCCATCATTGTCCAGAACAACAGGTGCTCTGCCGAGCAAATCATCTAACTCTATTTCACGAATCTTTGATACCGTTGTTTTGCCGCTAATCAAGTCTGAGTAAGACGGTACAGTCATGGCTTTAATACCCATTTCGGAACACATCTCCAGAGTTTGCCTGTGGATCCGATGGGGAACAGATGGTATTGCGATGATAACGTGTCCGACATTGAGTTTTTGCACCCAATGCGGCAATTCATTGATCATGCCCAGCACACGCACACCTTGTAAGCGAGTACCCAATTTTCTGCGGTCATCATCCAGCATCCCAACCACATGCCAATCGCGGCTTCTAGCTAAATCCTTAACCAAATTAACCGCAGTTCTGCCTGCACCGATAATCAATACCAGTTTCGCTTCATAGCTCTCCAGGCTATACAGACGGCGTTCCTTCCAGGCGCGATAAACCAGCCGGCTACCACCCATTATTAACAACAATAACAATGGCGCCAGAAAAATAACCGAACCAGGAATATTGGTCAGGAAACTGAGGGACCACAACGCCAGCAATACAGTGATTGTCCCGATTAATACTGCGACAAAAATTCTTTTTAAATCGGGTAAACTGGCATAGCGCCACACGCCTCTATAAAGCCCGAACCATAAAAAGAAACTGGTTTGGATAAGTACTATCCAGGGTAGAATTATTGAGAGTAACTCCTGCGCCGCAGAAGGAATTTCAAAATTAAAACGAAATAAGTAAGCAAACCACCATGCGAGAGCAACTGCAAAAAAATCATGAGTAAAAGCGATAAAAGTACGAATTCCAAGTCTGCTCACAAACATGTTTATCCTTGATGGGGATAATATTTCTGATTCCAGTCAGAAATAAACATTAATATCAAATAAATACTCGTCCAAATGACAACTACCCAATATTGTACGGTCAAATCTTGCAGACCGGCCCATACTGCACTTCCTCCCGAGGCTAACATCAATACATAAGCTAATAAGGCCATGTTTCGATGCCCAAAACCTCTTTGGATAATACACTGATAATAATGCTCACGATGCGCTTGCCAGATCTTTTCTCCGCGTACCAGACGTTTAATGAGTGTCACCGTTGAATCTGCAATAAAAGGAGAAAATATCAGCACAGGCACCCACACAGACCATGTGTCATTCAGCCCACCAAGTATTCCCAGTACTGCAGCCAGAAATCCCAATGAAATCGATCCTGCGTCTCCGAGAAAAATACGCGCCGGAAAAAAATTATGTACCAGAAAAGCCATTGCCGCACTTGCTATTGTGAAATTGACGATTGCAAAATCATAATGTCCGGTCAAATATGCAAATAATCCGTAATACCCGAAACCAATAACCGCCATGCCTCCTGCAAGACCATCTGAACCGTCCATAAAGTTATACAAATTGGACATCCAAATAATCCAAATTATGGCGCATAAGGTAACCGCCCAACCATGACTATCAAGCAACTGGGCGAGCGAAAACCCGATTGCAGCGACACTTTGTATCAATAATCGATAGCTGACAGGTATATGCCAAATATCATCAGCAAGCGAAACGGCTATCAACAAACTGATACCTATCCAGACCGAAATCGGTAATGCTGTCACGGAGAACAATAGCCATACAACTATGACGCCCAATAACAAACCTAAGCCACCAATACGAGGAATAGGTATTGTGTGAAGAGAACGTGAATTGGGATGATCTAGAGCCCAATTAGGGTTACGCTTTATCAACCATAAAATTGAAAAAAAAGCGATGACAAATGATAACGATGGTGCTGCTACCATTAATATAGGAAAATCCAAAACCATAATGACCTGATCATCCATGGTAGGTCAAGAAGAAACATACGCCACTTTCTTATCATCATTGACAAAAAAGTGGCACAAGGTGATTAAACAGCTACTGGCCCTGATTTAACCTTAAAACATCGGATTGGCAGCATAACTCTGGTGTGCCGCAGCAGCCGCAGCACCGCGTTCAACCTTCATACCCATGTCAGATAATACAGTTTCAAGTGCATTCAAACAAAAAATCACATTTCCTACGCAGCAGGATGTACCCATTAGCCCAAAACGCCAGACTTTTCCTGAGAAATCACCCAAACCCGCACCAATCTCAAGATTATACTCATCCAGCAAACGGCGACGCACTTCTTTCTCATCCACTCCGGCAGGTATAAACACTGAGTTTAGTTGCGGCAAGCGATATTCTTCTTTAACCACATAATTCATGCCTAATGTAGCAAATCCAGCTTTTAATGCTTCATAATTGTAACGATGACGGGCCCAGGAATGTTCCAGACCTTCTTCAGCCAGCATCAGCAACGACTCATGCAATGCATACAGCGCATTGGTCGGCGCGGTATGATGATAGGTACGTGTTGACGACCCCCAGTAATTTAGCAACAAACTGATATCCATAAACCAACTATGCACTTTTTCCTTACGATTTTTAACCAGCTCAGTTACACGTTCGGAGAAACTGACTGGAGATAATCCAGGAGGACACGACAAGCATTTTTGACTACCGGAATAAATCGCATCGATTCCCCATTCATCTACTTTGATTGGTGTACCCCCTAACGAAGTAACCGTATCAACAATCGTCAAGCAATTATACTTACGTGCTATTTCACACAAGGTTTTGGCATCGGATTGCGCACCGGTTGAGGTTTCAGCATGGACAAATGCAACAATTTTCGCATCAGGATTTTTCTTTAGCGCATCTTCAACTTTTTGGGGATCTACCGGTTCACCCCATTTATCATCCACAACTACCGCCACACCGCCATGACGTTCCACATTCTCTATCATGCGGCCACCAAATACGCCATTGCGGCACACAATCACTTTGTCGCCAGGAACAATCATATTGACAAAACACATCTCCATACCCACTGATCCAGGGCCAGAAACTGGAAAAGTCATGCGATTTTTGGTTTGAAAGGCATAGCGCATCAAGCCTTTTATTTCTTCCATCATTTCAGTGAAAACAGGATCAAGATGACCCAATGTCGGGCGTGCCATTGCATTCAGTACACGCGGATGCGTATCGGATGGCCCGGGTCCCATCAAAACACGCTGTGGAGGATAAAAAACTTTGGCTTCTTTTTCGGGACGAAAATCTTCGGTATTCATGAACAATCCTAAATTAATAATATAATTTGATCTATTTTAAAAAGTGTTGATTCTAACAAGTGAATTGAGAGTTTACTATAAACTGACCGGGGCTCAATAAAATATGCTTATAGATATGCTAAGCAAATTTCATAAGTACTTGCTTTTCTTATTAAAAAAACGTTTATACAGGAATTGATGCACACACAGTTAATACGGTACTTAAAAAAATAGTTAGACAAGATGGGCAATAAATTTTAATAATCGCTGTAACCATACCAAATAAGTCACTTTGAACTCAGGTTCTGATACCATTAATTATTAGGATTGCTCACAAGAATTTAAATATTCAGCGGCTGAATAAAACATATCTGACAAAATACTGCCTTCTCATGAACTTTGCGCTAATACAGCCAGCTATAATTTTAATCATTGCCATCATACTTCCTGCGTGCATGACACCGCCAACTCGAGAGGCATTACTCAACCAAAAAGTTATTTACAGCCGCAGCAGCGACAAACATTATCTGGAAATTGCCAAATGCCTGAATAGTGATGAAGGTTTTCATGCACCGAAATGGCATCGTCACACATGGCGTGATATCAATACTTTTTTTATTTACCATGAAGCTGTGGAAGTGCATGGCTATCCACAAATGCACGATGAAGCCGCAAAGGCTTACTACGTTACCGAGATACATGATCCTAGATTTATAGGAAACACTAACCAACCGATTACTGATGGTAATGGACTCTGGATAATGACCATTAAAGATGCCGGTAATGAAGCGCACGTAACATCTGAAATTGAAATCCGCAGCAGCAAAAATCTGTTGAGCGATTATCCACCGATTTCTTATACACCTGATCCTAAAGCACCGCTATCCCAACGTTTATACAAAGTTGAAACAATTGACAAGTGTTTCTAATGCTGCCAACGATTCTTCTTAGTGTATTTCCATAGACTTGTGGTGAGTGATCGTGAAATAACAATTAACTCCGGTTGATTGTTTTGTAGACATGTGCAAATTGAAAAACAGTACCCAATCTCCATAGCGTGAGAAATCGCACTTATTTTGGATTTTTTTCAATTTCTAATGATGACTAATAGATAAATCACGCGTACTTATTATTTCCTTTAATGATAGAAAATCAGGAGCATGAATTTGATTCTCAAGAACAAATTAGACGTCTCAAATCAAAATTTAGAAGCGGTCTCAAGAATAAAATACGATGTTGTTATTATAGGATCCGGTGCTGGCGGCGGCACACTGGCGTACGCTCTGGCTACAAAAGGAATGCGTGTTTTACTTGTCGAACGTGGCATATCAATACCTAAAGAAAATGACAATTGGACAGAAAAAGGAGCGTTAGGCCAAAAATACAGAACGAGAAAAAATCCAATCAACCATTTTTATGTCGGTGGAGCTACGAAGCTTTACGGAGCTGCTCTTTATAGACTGAGGGCACAAGATTTTTTGTCCACTTCGCATAGTAATGGAGAATCGCCGCAATGGCCCATAAGTTATGAGGAATTAGAACCGTATTATTGTAAGGCAGAACAGTTATACAAAGTTCATGGGGCGCTTGATGAAGATCCTACCGAGCCTTTCCATTCCATGCCCTACCCCTATAGCCCCATTTCTCATGAACCATTCATCCAATCTATCGTTGATAAATTAAAACAAAACGGACATAAAGTCAGTTCAATTCCTAGGGGAATTGATATAGGACCCAAGCGGACATGTATTTTTTGCTCAACTTGTGATGGCTATGCTTGCAAGGTTCACGGAAAGATGGATACCGAGGTAGCAGCCATATTACCTGCTTTACAAACCGGAAATCTCGATTTGGTGTCAGAAGCCGAATGTTTACGCCTCACTACAAATTTATCAGGAACAAAAATAATCGAAGCCGATATTCGTCAACGATCTCAAATGCTTAAAGTCACAGGCCACACCTTTGTTGTTTCGGGAGGTGTCAAAGGTTCTCCGCAGTTACTTTTCAAATCTAAGTGTTCAACCCATCCAAATGGACTTGCGAATTCTTCTGGACTTGTTGGACGTTATCTTAGCGGTCATAACGCACAATTGCTATTTTGTTTGAACGGTTTGACCAAAATTCCAAAACTACATCAGAAAACCTTTGCTCTGAATGAGTTTTATCATGGCTCTGCGACTTTTCCTTCCGCTTTGGGAGCAATACAAGCAGCTGGCCAAATTCCAGTATGGATGGGTTTTAATCGACTCCTGCAACCATTGATACGTATGCTTGCTTCGCGCAGTCTACTGGTATTTTTTATGAATGAGGTTTTTCCAAGTTATGAAAACCGTATTTTTTTGGATGAAAATGGCAATCTTAAAACTTCATTTACACCGAATAACTTAGAAAGTTTTTATGAGTTAAGAAAAATTGCCATCAATCTCTTTAAAAATGCGGGATTTCCAATTGTGCTTTGCAGGAAACAACCACTGCTATGGCATCCCGTTGGGACATGTCGTTTTGGAAGCGACCCGCAAAATAGCGTGCTTGATCAATGGTGTCGCACCCACGACATTGACAATCTATATGTGGTCGATGGTTCTTTCCTGCCTTCTGCAGGCGCTGTAAACACGGCACTGACAGTAATGGCGCAAGCTCTGCGAGTTGGAGAACATCTACTGTCAAAATAGTGACTGGTTGGTGAGACTTGGTCTTTTATGATAAAGAAAACACCCCACCGCAATCAGCAGGGAACTGAACCCGAAGAGATTAAAACTCGGCGATCTCTACATTTTGATGCAGAAATCATACAAGTTAATGGTTTCAGAAAAGCATGCAAATTAAAATATCTGAGCTTAATGAAAGATTATGTGGTTATATATACAAAAGTGAAGGAAAGAAATCGAGCTATATACCTGATTCCTTTCCCCAATTAACATTTAAACTGATTATTTTTTACTTTTGAGCAAAGAAACTGTATTCCCCATAACCTGTATCAAAAGAACCAAATGATCCACCCATATAATTAACCGATCCTGTTGAGGTCAGGTTTGCACTATATACTTGGAAAGTATCGTTATTAGTCGCATCCTTGCGTAAGAATTGGATTCTACCAGTGCCTGGACAATAATAACCTTGCATCGGAGCTCCTAAAATATCTCCTCTTATCAAGCGACATGCGCCCGTTGTAGCTTGAAAAGTAATATGCATAAAACCAGGTGTTTGGTTAGCTCTAACAGCCCAGGTTCCAACAACACTAGCGGGCCATGCAGCAGCAGCGATTTGAGAAAAAAATAGAAAAAAACTTAAACCTAAAAGATAGATAGTATTTGCTCTAATTCTCATGATTGCATTCTCCTAACAAAGATTTGGCACTCCAGAAAATAATAGCGATTCTTTTTTCTTTCCATCAAAGCTATTATTTTATAATGATACTCCACAATCGAACGATGTATAGGTAAATCTAAATCTGACTCAAAGATCAAAAAGTTGGCGCTGATATGAGTTAAGTTTTGTAGCGACTTTGAGATTGTGTTTTGCTATTTACATATCAAAATATTATGCAATAGAGCAATCTCCATAACCATTGCTTTTTCCAAACTACGCAATTAGAATCCCATTCGTTACTGTCTTTCTACAAATATGCCGATTGAACGATTAACGGCATAACTACTCAAAAAGCAGTAATGCAATGGGAAACTAGGGTTCCGGTCTAAAGCAAAACGGCGTCAGGTCCAAGAGTTTCCGGTCTCGTGATAACGAGGCTCCACGGAGGGAAAAAAGCCCGGGAGGTTAAGGTGTAATGTACTGGTGTACATTACAATCTCGGTAAATCCTTTTTTGTACGGAGTCTTGTTATGTCAGGTTCAACAAAACAAACTGCTTCCTCGCAAGATACTCATGGAGCTGGTGATATGCTCAATCGCAGCATGAGTGTATGGCACAGTTTCACGCTGGGTTTTGCGGTTGTCTCACCAGTCGCCGGACTCTATGCCATCATCGGCGTACAAACAGTAGTGGCCGGTGGCGGCTGGTTTGCCGCATTGGCGGTCTGCTTACTCATGCAACTGCTGGTAGCTACGGTTTATGCGGAATTGTCTTCGCAATTTCCGATTGCGGGCGGCGCCTATAAATGGGCACGGCAGCTCGGCGGTGCCATAGCCGGAAACTATGCGGGCGTGATCTATATTTGTTCCACCATCGCCATGGTCACCACAACCGCCTACACCGGTGGTTTCTGGCTGGCAACCTTCTGCGGGGTGTCAGATAATGGCGGTGAAATCATGGTGCTATGGGCCGCTTTGTTCCTGCTTCTTTGTACCTTGCTCAACCTGGCGCCCGTCAGCATTTTCAATCTGATAATCAAATTGGGTGTTTACGCCGAAGTCGTCGGATCTTTCGGCGTTGCATTGCTATTATTCTTTTTCTTCCGCCAGCATCCGTTCATGGAATTATTCCAGCATATGGGTACCGGCACAGCGCCCAGTGAAATGGCTGCATTTCTGGCGGCATTAGCTATATCAGGCTGGGCCTTTATCGGTTTTGATGCCTGCTCCACGACCGCCGAAGAAACCCATCAACCCAAGCGCATGGTACCTCGGGCAATTTTCATGTCGCTACTGCTTGTCGGCACGGTAGTTTTATTCAACTCAGCCGCATTGATTCTGGCTTTTGAGCATGACACGTTGAGACATTCCAGTCATACATCCGATCCGGTTACGCCACTGATCGCCAGTAGCATTGGAGAATGGTTTGAAAAACCCTTTTTAGCAATCGTGATGACTGCTTTTCTGGCCTGCGGTGCATCAATGGTGAAATATACATCCCGTATCGTATATTCGATGGCACGAGAGGGCAATATGCCCGCAATACTGAGCCGGGTGACAGTTAGCAAGACGCCGCGTAATGCTGTCCTCTTTACCGTTTTGTTGGCAGGTTGCGGATTAATTTTCGGACTTAATGACGATGCCGTGGCCACCATTATCGCTTTCGGTACCGGCGGTTTATATGCCATGTTTACCTTCACGACCGGGTTTGCATTAGTTGCCCGGCTCACAGGGCGGTGGGATCCTCAACTCGGAGAATTAAAACTGGGTAAATGGGGATTAATCATCAATATCTTAGCGTTCATGTGGTCGTTATTTGAAGTCATCAATATTGCCTGGCCACGCCCTTATGCCATTTCGGCTGACGCGCCTTGGTGGCAATTGTGGGCAACTCCTCTGGTTTTAGGCAGCATTCTTACCATCACAACTGTGTATATTCTTTACAAAAAATGGTTTAGCGATAAGAAACTCTCTTAAAAGGAATTCATCATGAATCAGCACAATACAATAATCTGGAAACAATCCATCCCGGGAGGATGCCACTGGTCGGGCATCATCCGTCGCGGTACGACATTGCGGTTAACTGATGTCGATGGAGGCGCCAATACTGCGGTATTGTTTTTCAATCAGGAAGAAAAACTCGAGCGTTACAATATGGCGGACACCTTGAAATCCCAGCATACTTTCCGCTTGACCAAAGGACATGCTTGCCATTCGGATATGGGACGGATTTTCTGTTGCATCACGCAAGATACCGCAGGCTGGAACGATACCGTATGCGGCTTGAGCGACAGTCACTCAATCCAACAACAATACGGCACTGCGCGCTATCAGGAACATCGCAATCAAATGTTTCGCAGCGGCCTGGATGGCATGTTGATTGAATTGGGAAAATGGGGATTGGGGATGCGCGATATCGTTTCGAATATCAATTTTTTCAGCAAAGTAACCGCCAATAGCGCCGGGGAATTAACATTTCATCCTAATCACAGCAAAGCGGGCGATTATATCGACTTGAGTTTCGTAATGAATACGCTGCTGGTGCTATCTGCGGCTCCCCATCCTTTGGATCCGAAGCAGCCTTATCAGCCCGGTGCAGTCACTTTAGAGCTGTTCGATACACCCGCTGAAGCCGCTAACGAATGCCTGCATATCGCCGAGAATATTCGCGCATTACAAAATGCCAAACATTTTTATTGTGAGGGTACGCTATGAACACATTTAATCTGCAAACAAGCCAGCTTGATCCCAACCAAGCAGTCGTGAATGAAATTTGCGCCGCCGGTGAGCCTTGGACCAAGATTGTCAAGCAGGGACAATTTTTCCGTATCGTCGATCTGGAAGGCAATCAAGCCGTTGATACATTGTTTTTCAATGCCAATCACGCCTTGGAGCGTTATAGCGCGACCGATACCATCCGTGCTCAAAATAAGCTGTATTTGACCACCGGCAGTAAGCTGTGCTCCAATTTTGGCAACACCATGCTGACAATCGTAGCGGATACCTGTGGGCGTCATGACACATTGGGCGGCGCCTGTGCGGCGGAAAGTAACACGGTTCGCTATGCGCTGGAAAAATACCCGATGCACAGTTGCCGCGACAATTTTTTGCATGCGCTGGCGCATGATACCGCTTGTGAACAATTAGGCATGAGCAAGCGCGATATTCCCAGCAACATCAATTTTTTTATGAATGTTCCTGTAACTGAAGACGGTGGCTTGGAATTTGTCGATGGTATCTCAGCGCCGGGTAAGTATGTCGAAATGCGTGCGGAAATGGATGTATTGGTATTGATTTCCAACTGCCCGCAACTCAACAATCCATGTAACGCGTATAACCCGACGCCGATCCGCTTGCTGGTCTGGGATGCCTAGTTATGTATGACAACAAGCTGAGCAATGACACCCGGCTGACCATTTATCCAATAAGGGGATAATGCCATGTTCGACAAAGTCCTGATTGCCAATCGCGGCGCTATCGCGTGCCGGATTATCCGCACCCTGCGCCGCATGCAGGTCAAAAGTGTAGCAGTCTATACCGAGGCCGATGTGTTATCGCGGCATGTCGCCGAAGCCGATGAGGCCTATTGCATTGGCAGCGGGCTGGCTGCAGAGAGTTATTTGCGTACCGATAAAATCCTGGAGATTGCCCGGCAAAGCGGTGCGCAAGCTATTCATCCCGGCTATGGTTTTCTCAGTGAGAAAGCCGATTTTGCCGAGCAATGCGCTATTCATGGCATCCGTTTTATCGGTCCTACCCCGCAGCAAATGCGCGCCTTTGGTTTAAAGCACACGGCACGCGCCTTGGCGCTGGAAAACCAGGTACCGCTTTTGCCGGGAAGCGGTTTGCTGGAGAATCTTGAGGCGGCTTGTCATCAAGCCAAGCATATCGGCTATCCGTTGATGTTGAAAAGTACCGCGGGCGGTGGCGGCATCGGTATGCGGCTGTGCTGGAACCAGGATGAGCTGATGAGTGCTTACGAATCCGTCAAAGCGTTGGCACAAAACAATTTTAAGGATGCCGGGTTGTTCCTGGAAAAATATGTCGACCGTGCGCGCCATATTGAAGTGCAGATTTTCGGAGATGGCAATGGCCAAGTCGTTGCACTCGGCGAGCGCGATTGTTCCATGCAACGACGCAATCAGAAAGTCATCGAGGAAACGCCTGCTCCCAATCTCGTTCCTCATTTGCGCCAGGCACTGCTGGATACGGCGGTGCGCTTGGGAAAGGCTGTGAATTATCAGTCTGCGGGTACCGTCGAATATATTTTTGACGATACTACCGGTCAGTTTTATTTTCTTGAAGTTAATACCCGCTTGCAAGTTGAACACGGTGTAACAGAGGAAGTCACCGGTATCGATCTGGTGGAGTGGATGGTGCGGCAAGCCGCGGGCGATCTACCCTCTCTCGATTCTTTCACGATCGAACCCAGCGGCGCTTCCATTCAGGTGCGGGTGTACGCTGAAAATCCTGCCAAAGATTTCCAGCCTTCCAGCGGAATCCTGACGGCGGCCGAATTTTCTGACGCCGCACGTGTTGAAACGTGGGTTGAACGCGGTATTGAGGTATCCGCATTTTACGATCCGATGCTGGCCAAAATTATTGTGCGTGCGCCGGAGCGGGACGCAGCCATTACAAAACTACTGAATGCATTGGATAACACATCGCTGCATGGCATTGAAACCAATCTGGATTATCTCAAGCAAATTCTGCATAGCACAGTGTTTCGCAGCGGACAGCAAAACACGCAATTTCTCAATGGGTTTCATTATCAGCCGCACAGCATAGACGTCCTGAATGCCGGTGTGCAGACCACGATACAGGACTATCCCGGGCGGATCGGCTACTGGAATGTGGGCGTGCCGCCTTCCGGACCGATGGATAGCCTGGCTTTCCGTCTCGCCAACCGCTTAGTCAACAATCCTGACAACAGCGCCGGGTTGGAAATCACGCTGGCAGGTCCGACGCTGCGCTTCAATTGCGATAGCGTTATTGCGATCTGTGGCGCGCCGATCGATGTATGCTTGGATAGCGAACCGCTACTGCAATGGCAGTCTCACTTCATCAAAGCAGGCGCGCTGCTGCAATTCGGCAAAGTCCGGCAATCCGGCAGCCGGGTTTACTTGGCTGTGCACGGCGGCTTTCAGGTGCCCGATTATCTCGACAGCAAATCCACCTTCACGCTCGGACAGTTCGGCGGCCATGCGGGCCGTGTGCTGCGTGCCGGCGATGTGTTGCATGTTCGGCCGTTGCCATCTTCTCAGCCGGATTCGCAGCAAGTGCCGCAGCAGTGGATTCCGCGTTATACCAATCAGTGGGAGATCGCCGTCTTGTATGGGCCGCATGGCGCACCGGATTTCTTCACCGCAGCCGATATTGAACAGTTTTTTGCCGCTGAGTGGAAGGTGCATCACAATTCCAGCCGTACCGGCGTGCGTCTGATCGGCCCCAAGCCGCAATGGGCACGCAGCGATGGCGGCGAAGCCGGCTTGCATCCCTCCAATATTCACGATAATGCTTATGCCATCGGGGCGGTTGATTTTACCGGAGACATGCCGATCATCCTCGGCCCTGACGGCCCCAGCCTAGGCGGATTCGTGTGTCCGGCCACAATCGCGCAGGCAGAATTGTGGAAAACCGGACAACTTAGACCCGGTGACAGTGTTCGCTTTTACCCGATATCGCTGGAACAAGCATTGGTATTGGAACAACAGCAAAATCAATTGATTCGGCAGCTTAATACGGATACCGGCGCGCCGGTAATTTCCCGCTCCGAAAAACCGGGCAATGCCGTTCTGCATCGAATTCCGGAGAGCGCATCATCCGTGCAAGTGACTTACCGGCAATCCGGCGATAAATACCTATTGATCGAGTACGGCCCGCCCATCCTCGATTTGAATTTACGCTTCCGCGCTCACGCTTTGATGACATGGCTGCAACAATGCATAGACAAGCAGGAACTTAGCGGCATTCTGGATCTGACACCCGGTATCCGCTCGCTGCAGATTCATTTCGATTCGCGCCGACTGGCGCGCGAAAAATTGCTGGAAATGTTGATTGCAGGCGAAAAACAGCTACCCGCGATTGACGAAATGGAAGTGCCGTCTCGTATCATTCATTTGCCGCTTTCTTGGGATGATGCTGCCACGCGGCTGGCGATCGAGAAATATATGCAATCGGTACGCAGCGATGCGCCCTGGTGTCCGAGCAATATCGAATTTATCCGCCGCATTAACGGACTGGAATCGATTGAAGACGTGCAGCATATTGTATTTTCGGCCAGTTATCTGGTAATGGGACTGGGCGATGTTTATTTGGGCGCACCGGTTGCAACGCCATTGGATCCGCGCCATCGCTTGGTCACTACCAAATACAATCCGGCACGTACCTGGACGCCGGAAAATGCCGTCGGTATTGGTGGTGCCTATTTATGCGTGTATGGCATGGAAGGCCCGGGCGGGTATCAGTTTGTGGGCCGCACGATGCAAATGTGGAATCGTTACCGTCAAACAACCGATTTCAAGGATGATAAACCCTGGTTATTGCGTTTCTTTGATCAGATCCGTTTCTACCTGGTTAGCGAAAGCGAATTGCTCAGGCTGCGCCAGGATTTCATTAGCGGGCACTTCAAGCTGCGTACTGAAGAAACAGTTCTGAACTTGAAGCAATACCAAATTTTCCTGCAGCAACATGCTGCAAGCATTAACACATTCAAAACCCGGCAACAAGCTGCATTCGAAGCTGAGCGCCAACGCTGGGAAGCCCACGGTCAATCGCAATATGTCAGTGAAGATGTACTTGATGAAGCGGATACCCAGAGCGAACTGGATTTGCCGCAAGGCTCCCAAGCTGTCAGTTCGCAGGTTACGGGCACGGTATGGAAAATACTGGCCGATGAAGGTGAATCCGTGGAAGCAGGCAAGCCGGTGATCATGATTGAATCGATGAAAATGGAATTTCCGTTGGATTCGCCGGTTACTGGTACGGTGCAACAATTATTTTGCAAACAAGGCGGGTATGTATCGGCCGGTCAAGTACTTTTCATCGTTCGGGAGAATCAGTGATGAGTCGTAAAATTCTTCCGCTACCCGATATTTCATCGTTGCAGCAACATTACGCAAGGGGTGAATGGTCACCACCCCAAGTAGTCGAAGCCCTCTATGCCGAAATTCAAAATGACCCGGATCATATCTGGATTTCCACGCTGTCATTGGAATCGTTGCGAAACTATGCGCGCAATATCGAGGCGCAAGGGATGGCATCACTGCCGCTGTATGGCGTGCCTTTCGCCATTAAAGACAATATCGATTTGGCAACATTACCAACTACGGCAGCTTGTCCGGCTTTTGCTTATACACCTTCCGGCAGTGCCACGGTTGTGCAAAGACTCATTGATGCCGGTGCCATCCCCATCGGCAAAACCAATCTCGATCAATTCGCTACCGGATTGAATGGCACACGATCGCCTTATGGCGCGTGCCGCAATGCCTTTAACCCCGAGTATATTTCCGGTGGCTCCAGTTCCGGTTCAGCAGTCGCAGTCGCCAAGGGGCAGGTGTGCTTTAGCCTCGGTACCGATACTGCAGGTTCCGGCAGAGTGCCCGCCGCTTTTAATAATCTGATCGGCTATAAACCGACCAAAGGCTGGTTCTCCGCTCACGGCATGGTGTCGGCCTGCCGATCCCTCGATACCCTATCCGTTTTCACTTTTACCGCTGCGGATGCGGCACTTATTCTAGCTATTGCTGCCGCCTATGATGCAGAAGATAGCTATTCCAGGAAAAGAGAAGCACATGATTTCAATTTTGGCGCGGCGTCGCATTTTCGTTTTGGTATTCCACGCCAGCAACAACTCAAATTCTTCGATAATCAGGACAGTGAGCGGTTATTCTATGAATCCATTGCCCGAATACGTGCGATGGGTGGAGAAGCCATCGAAATAGACTTTACGCCATTTATCGAAACTGCCCGCCTGCTTTACGAAGGCCCGTGGATAGCTGAACGCTATGCGGCAATCCGGTCATTTTTTGATTTACATAACGAGCAAATCATCGCGCCGGTACGTGAAATTATCGCAACTGCGAAACAGCGTTCGGCAGCGGATGCGTTTGAGGGAATCTATCAGTTACGCCAGCTCAAACAACAGGCAGACCGGATCTGGGCGAATATCAATTGCCTGCTGACACCGACCGCCGGTACCATCTATACCATTCAAGCCATGCAACAAAATCCGGTTCGTCTCAACACCAACTTAGGGTTTTACACCAATTTCATGAACCTGCTCGACTACGCAGCGGTTGCTGTTCCCGCAGGCCTTCAGCAGAATGGATTGCCTTTTGGTATCACGCTGGCAGCACCCGCACATCACGATGAATCGCTGCTGCATCTTGCGCACCGGCTGCAACAAGCCTACTCCCTCCCTTTAGGTGCAACAGGCATTGCGTTTCCGCACAATACCGATTTCCCGGCGGCATCCCGCTCCGGCCAGGTGTGGATAGCCGTATGTGGAGCGCATTTGTCGGGTTTACCGTTGAATGAACAATTAACCAGTCGCCAAGGCCGATTAGTAGCTAGCACGACCACGTCATCGGATTACAGGCTTTACGCATTGCCGGGAAAATCACCGCAACGGCCCGGTTTGATCCGCGTCAACCCAAACGAAGCAGGCGCTGCAATCGAAGTGGAAGTGTGGGAATTACCAGAATGCGAATTCGGCAGTTTTACCGCCAATATTCCCGCGCCACTAGGAATTGGCCGCATTACGCTGGCAAACGGTGAAACGGTACAAGGCTTTCTGTGTGAGCACTATGCCATCATCAATGCAGAGGATATCAGCCATTTGGGTGGATGGCGCAACTACTTGCGACAACTGGATAAATCATTATCTTAAAACCGATTGTAAAACAAGCTACTTATCTCACCATCCTTGAATAATCATTTACTCAGCCGCAACAGGATATTTCCTTCCCCATTCATCCATCGCCAGCAGGATAGCTTTAAGTGAATGCCCTAACGGAGATAACGAATATTCGACACGTGGTGGAATTTCGTTGAAATCATTTCTGACAATTAATTGATGCACCTCCATCTCGCGCAATTGCCGGCTTAAGGTACGGTGGGTAATACCTGTCAAATTCCGTTGCAGCTCGTTAAATCGCATCGTGCCATTTAACAAATGATGGATAATTAGAACCTTCCATCGTCCGCCTATTACTTTCAGCGTAACTTCTACAGAACAACAAACTTGTTTAACTGGCATTTTGAATCTCCTTGTTTATAACAGTATCCTTTTTGTGCGTACTTGTAATTTAACCAGATCATATTAATCTACTACGTAAGTACAAAATCTTGCTGGAGGATAATAAGCCATGCTGACGACAATACAACCTGAAGTATCCGCAAAAAAACTATCGCGCATCCTACGAAATGCAAACCAACATTGGGTTGGCGATGGCTTTCCGGTACGCACACTATTTTCCTATTCAACGCTGGGACCGATGATCAGCCCTTTTTTGCTGTTTGATTATGCAGGGCCATTGGAATTTCAGCCGACTAGACAGCGTCACGGTGTTGGCGAACATCCGCATCGCGGTTTTGAAACCGTTACCATTGTGTATAGCGGCAAAGTGGAGCATCGTGACAGTTCCGGTGCTGGCGGAAAAATTGGGCCTGGCGATGTGCAATGGATGACCGCAGCTTCCGGTCTGGTGCATGAAGAATTCCATGGCCGCGATTTCGCCGAGCATGGCGGCGTGTTGGAGATGGTGCAATTGTGGGTGAACTTGCCGGCCAAAGACAAGATGTCGCCACCGCACTATCAAAGTATTCTGGAAAGCCAGATTCCTGTCATCGATCTGCCGGAAAATCAAGGAAAAGTACGCGTTATTGCCGGTGAATTCGAGGGAGCCGCAGGACCAGCACATACTTTTACGCCAATCAACGTCTGGGATTTGCGCTTAAACAATGAGCAGCCGATCGACCTTGCCGTGCCCGATGGCTATAACACATTGCTCGCCGTGCTCAAAGGATCGGTGCGTATCAACAATGAAACCGAAACCATTAACGCAGCAGAGGTCGGCTTATTTACTCAAGCAGGCGGTCATATTCGCATCAATAGCGCATCCGATACGACTGCGCTATTGCTGTGCGGTGAACCGATCAATGAACCCATCGTCGGCAGCGGCCCGTTTGTCATGAATACCGCGGAGGAAATCCGCCAGGCCATGGCAGATTACCAGAGCGGTAAAATGGGCAGAATCGCATGAACGCACATAATTACGCGTAATGAACCGGTTGCATTTTTACAGAGGTGTTCAAAATGAACTTAGAAGAAAAACTCAACGATTTAAATAACATGATTCTCAGGGGTGAGATATTGGAATCGATGGACAAGTATTACCACCCCGATTGTATCGTTATCGAAAAAAATGATGTGGTGGCAAAAGGCTTAAAGCAAGCCAAAAAGCGCGAATCCGAGTTATTTGAAGGCGTTGAAGCATGGCTTAAATCGGAAATTGTATCCACAGCCGTAGGAGAAAACGTAACGATGACCGAGTGGCATTACGAATACACGCATAAAGATTTCGGGCACAAGAAATTCGATCAAGTAGCGGTGCAGCACTGGCAGGATGGCAAAATCATCAGTGACCGCTTCTATGCGTTGTACTGAACAATCATTTCATCATCAATAACCTAAAGGAGCACAACAATGAACAAAACCTTCAAATACAACAAACTATCAAAGGATGATGCGGTTTTATTACTGGTAGACCATCAGGCGGGATTGATCTCGCTGGTACAGGATTTCTCACCGAATGAATTTAAGAACAATGTGTTGGCTCTGACAGCTTGTGGCAAGTATTTCAAATTGCCAACCATTTTAACAACCAGTTTTGAAGATGGTCCCAATGGCCCACTGGTTCCGGAAATCAAGGAAATGCACCCAACCGCGCCTTATGTTGCGCGCCCTGGCAATATCAATGCTTGGGACAACGAGGATTTTGTTAACGCAGTCAAAAAGACCGGCCGCAAACAGCTAATCATTGCCGGCGTTGTTACCGAAGTCTGTGTCGCTTTTCCGGCACTATCTGCGATCGAGGAAGGTTATGAAGTATTCGTAGTTACCGATGCCTCCGGTACTTTCAATGAAGTAACACGCGACGCGGCTTGGATGCGCATGCAGACAGCCGGTGTGCAATTGATGAGCTGGTTCGGCGTGGCGTGTGAATTGCACCGCGATTGGCGCAACGATATCGAAGGTTTGGGCGCTTTATTTTCCAACTATCTGCCCAACTATCGCAATCTGATGACGAGCTACTTCACCATTACTAAAAAATAAATGGTCACAAGCTCTAAAGGCGATGAATCTTGAGTGACACTGCGGTAAACCAGCGCCGCCGCCGTATTCTGCAAGCGGCGGGCGCATCTTTATTGCTTTCTAAAACTGGCGCATTAGCCGAGCCATCAGGAGGACCATCAATGCATAACATTAAAGCGCAACTGATACTGCGCAACGGCCAATTCACCACGCTTGATCGTCAGAATCCGCAAGCTACGGCTGTTGCCATTTCGGATGGTCATTTCATCGCGGTAGGAATGGATAACGAGGTGATGCGCTTTGCCGATGACCAGACAAAAGTGATTGACCTCAACCGCCGCCATGCGATTCCGGGGTTAATCGACTCACATCTACACCTTATCCGCGGCGGACTCAATTACAACTTGGAATTACGTTGGGACGGTATCCCTTCGTTGGCGGATGCCATGCGCCGTCTGCAAGAACAAGTGGCACGCACACCCGCGCCGCAATGGGTGCGCGTTGTAGGCGGTTTTACAGAAATGCAGTTTGCCGAGAAACGTTTGCCAACACTCGATGAAATCAATGCCGTGGCACCGGATACCCCGGTTTTTATTTTGCATCTCTACGATCGCGCCCTGCTTAACCGTGCGGCGTTGCGCGCCTGCGGCTACAACCGCGATACGCCGAATCCGCCGGGCGGGTTGATTGCCAAAGATACCAACGGAGAACCCACCGGTCTACTATTGGCGGAACCCAATGCATTGATTTTATATTCAGCGCTCGCCAGAGGTCCTAAACTGCCGTATGACTACCAGATCAACTCGACGCGCCACTTTATGCGGGAAATGAATCGCCTGGGCGTGACCAGCGTGATTGATGCCGGCGGCGGCTACCAGAATTACCCCGACGACTACAAAATCATCGAAGACCTGCATCAAACTGGCGAGCTGACGCTACGGATTGCATACAACTTATTTACGCAGAAAGCCGGAGAAGAAGTTGCGGACTTCACCAAATGGACCAAAATGCTGAAACCCGGCGACGGCGATGGTTATTATCGCCACAATGGTGCAGGTGAAATGCTGGTGTTTTCCGCAGCGGATTTTGAAGATTTCCGCATGCCACGCCCGGATATGCCGGCACACATGGAAAATGACCTGGAAGCTGTGGTGCGCATCCTCGTTAGCAATCGCTGGCCGTTCCGCCTGCATGCCACATACAATGAAACCATCTCACGGGCGTTGGATGTTTTCGAAAAAGTGAACCGCGACATTCCCTTTGCTGGATTGCACTGGTTTTTTGATCACGCCGAAACCGTGACCGATGTCAACCTCGAGCGCATCGCCAAACTGGGTGGCGGCATTGCCATTCAGCACCGCATGGCCTACCAGGGTGATTTTTTTGTACAACGCTATGGCCGCAAAGCTGCAGAACGCACACCGCCTTATCAACGTATGCTGGAAATGGGCGTAAATGTCGGTGCCGGTACCGATGCCACCCGCGTAGCCAGTTACGATCCTTGGAATGCACTCTATTGGCTCACTACCGGCAAGACTTTGGGTGGCCTTTCATTATATCCGGCGGCTAATCTCGTCGATCGCGAGACTGCATTACGGCTTTATACACAGGCCAATACCTGGTTCTCCAACGAAGAAGGCATCAAAGGCCAAATCAAAACCGGTCAATACGCCGACCTCGCCGTGCTGTCCGCTGATTATTTCAGTGTCCCGGAAAACGAGATCCGGCAGCTTGTCTCAGTACTCACAGTGCTTGGCGGACGGATTGTTTATGGTGACGATGAATTCAGTGCGCTTGCTCCACCCTTGCCACCCGCCATGCCGGATTGGTCACCAGTGAATTATTTCGGCGGCTATTTCAAACCTGCGGCAGGTGCAACGGCGCTACATCCGTTTGCGCAAACAGGCTGCGGTTGCGGAAACAATTGTGTTGTGCACGGCCATGCCCATGGACGCGCCTATCAGGATGCTGTAGATGCCGGCGATCAACGCGGTTTCTGGGGCGCGCTTGGTTGCTCATGCTGGGTATGATGCATACAACGCTTTTCTTATTCAGCAAACCGGCATGTGCCAGCAGATGGCAAAGAATCTTAAGCTCAACTTGACTGCTGCTGCGATGCTCACGCTATCATTACCAACGACTGCATCCGAATATCTGCCGCTACGATTTGAGGAAAATTGGGGAGCCAATTGCAACAAAATCGCACCCAAATGCTGGCGTATCGGCGAAGCGGCCACGCTAACATTGGGTGCGGATGCGCGCGTACGCACCGAAGGTGAGTGGCCACTTGATTTTGGTATCGATAACGCTACCGGCAAGGGCGATGGTTTTACGCTATTTAGAGCAATGATGCATGGCGATCTACGCGTTGGCAAACATGCTCAAATGTTCGTACAGTTCGGAGCATATGATGAAGCCGGACGCCGAGGTGGGCCTATCAGTGTCGATCAAAGCACTCCCGATCTGCAGCAAGGTTTTTTAGCGTGGAGCGGTGACAAGTTTTCCTTGCGTGCAGGCCGGCAGGAAATGACGCTTGGCACTTCACGTCTGATCGCGGTACGAGAGGGCCCCAATATTCGCCTCGCTTTTGACGGTGCACGCGCCGGTTGGAAGCAGGGACCACATCGCATCGACGCCTTTGCCTTTCGTCCAGTTCTCAATAAGCCAGAAACCTTTGATGACACAGTTAATAAATCGCAATTTCTGTACGGTTTGTATGCCACGCTCATCCCGAACAGTATTGCTCCTATCAAAATCGATCTCTATTGGCTTGACTACGAAAGAGATCAAGGGCGATTTGCAGTCGTAGAAGGACGCGAGCACAGGCATTCTTTCGGTACCCGTCTGTTTGGTTCTGCCAAAGGCTGGAATTGGAACATGGAGGCCATACTCCAGATCGGCCATGTCGGTAATCATACCATTCGGGCCTGGACGATTACCTCTGATACTGGTTTTACTTTCGCTACGTTACCTTGGTCACCGCGATTCGGCTTGAAAGCGGATATTGCCAGCGGCGATAAAAATCCTCACGACGGACAACTCGGCACCTTCAACGCACTCTATCCCAATCCTACCTACTTCAGCGAGGCGGCATTCTTGGCACCTGCTAATGTCATGGATCTGCAGCCAACCGTGAGCATTAAACCTATTCCTACGTTAACTCTGCTGTTAGGCTGGAATTTTTTGTGGAAACATCATAAAGCTGATGCGGTTTACACACCACCCGCCCCCTTGGTAGCGATACCCGAAACCATTGGAACCGGCCGCTATATCGGTGATCAGATCAGACTGGAAGGCAGTTACCGCCCTCATCCTCAGTGGGAAATCCGCGCCGCCGCTGTTCATTTCAACACAGGGGAAGCCTTAACGCAAGGTGGTGGCAAAAGCGTAAATTTCCTTATGACAAGTTTGGCATTCCGCTGGTGAGCAAGCCTGCCGATAATAGCTCTTCGAATACCTCGCACTCCGGTGCATGGGCACCCTTCAAATTACCGATGTTCCGCGCCTTCTGGCTTGCATCGCTTGGTTCCAACATTGGCACTTGGATCAACAGCACCGCCTCTGGCTGGGTTATGACTGATCTGTCTTCCTCGCCAGTAATGGTATCTCTGGTACAAGCGGCAGCTTCATTGCCGATCGTGATGTTCGCATTGGCAGCCGGTGCATTTACCGATATCGTTGATCGCCGCCGCTACCTGATCGTCACGCAGATATGGATGGCGCTTTCAGCGGCCGCATTAGCCTTTCTCGCTGCAACCAATCAGCTGGATGCGTGGAGTTTGTTGGTGCTGACCTTTGCCCTCGGCTTAGGTTCGGCTATGGCAATGCCGGCATTGAGCGCCGCAATCGCTGAACTTGTGCCCGGAAACTTGCTGCCGCAAGCGGTTGCATTGGGCTCGCTGTCGATGAATCTGTCGCGCTCGGTCGGCCCTGCTATCGGCGGCCTATTGCTCGCACAACTTGGCGCATGGGTTGCCTATGGCCTTAATATGATCTCGTTCATCGGTATGGTGATCATGCTATGTTACTGGAAACGCAAGCAAGACGAACAGACTCTACCGCCTGAACGTTTTTTTCAGGCATTACGGGCCGGTCTGCGCTATGCGTACATGGCATCGATTTTTCGTGCGGTATTAGTCCGTGCAACAGCTTTCATTGTCTTTGCGGCTTCCGTGTGGGCATTGCTTCCGCTTATCGCGCGGCATGAGCTTGCGGGTAATCCGGGAACCTATGGGCTGTTACTGACTTTTGTCGGCATTGGTGCAGTTATTGCCGCTATTCTGCTGCCGCGGATACGCATGCATGTCACCCGCGATCACCTCGTGCTTATCGCCACCATGATCTATGCCCTGAGTACCACAGGCCTCGCGATAATCCGAAGTGAAGCCTTATTATTTGTTGTCATGACGATTTGTGGTGCAATGTGGCTTAGTATCTTGTCATCATTGCAAGTGGCCGCGCAGATTTCTGTCCCAGGCTGGGTTCGTGGCCGTGCTTTATCCCTTTACATCATGATATTTTTTGCTGGCATGACTTTCGGAAGTTTGCTGTGGGGCTGGATTGCCGCACAAGCCGGTACTCCTGCGGCGCTGCTGGCCTCGGCCGCCGGTGCTGTGCTGACGGCACTGGCAGTGAGGAAATTTAGTCTTGGTGGCAGAGAAGCGCCTGATCTGGCTCCGTCCTACCATTGGCCGCATCCATCTATCGCTGAGGAACCGGATAAGAAGCGCGGACCTGTACTGGTGACGATCAAATACGAAATTGCATTAGACCAGCGCGCAGCCTTCCTGCACGCGATGCAGTCGCTTGGTGTAATCCGGCGCCGGGATGGCGCATTCGCCTGGGGGATATTCGAGGATCTTGCCGCGCCAGGTCATTATATCGAAATCTTTCAAGTTGATTCCTGGCTCGATCATTTGCGCCAGCATGCACGGATCACCCGCGAGGATCAACGCATTCAGGAAGCTATTCATCGCTTTCATATCGGTAATGCAGCACCCAGAGTTTCTCACTTTGTCGGTGGAACTCCACCGCCACCCGCCGCAGAAAATACGATGACGATCGGTCCATGAATCCAATTGCAATTCATTTTATAAGTTAATCTATGACTCAGAGCCCTGCAACGATGGAGTGGACACATTCACAATCTTATTTCAGGTTGCGCAGCATGCATAGCTTCCAGGTGGTTCTCAAGCACATTCAGGTTATCGAATACCCGATTATAGAATGATTTTTCATAGCTCATCCCAAAATTCATAACAGGACTGAGTGCCAGAAAGTAGAGTGGCAACATGAGTAAACGCAAATCAGGTAGAAGCTTTAGGGCGCGAGGAAGATCCACACTGCACCATCAAGTACCAGGATAATCCGTTCATTGGGGTGACGTGATGCTTCCTCAAACTTATGAAGTAGAAATCGAACAACATAGACAGATTCAAGGAATAACCGCAAAAAAAATGGTGGAGTTTAATCCCGATTCATTTTGGCAATTTTATAGCGTTTCAAAATTGCAATACAATCTTTACTGCCAGCCAGTAACTTCGTAACCTTTATCTTGTAAGCAGCGGGCTACAAAGTTTGCATATGCCTGATTAGGCTGCGAAGGTCTTGCTGAGAACAAAATTCCTCTAAGCAACCCCGCTACCGCCCCACTGGCTGCTCCAATAATGGATCCCTGCCCCGCCGCGCCGTAAATCGCTCCGCCAACTGCGCCACTGGCTGCACCGACCCCAGCACCCATTGCCGTACTGGTCGCAACATTACCAGCTTTTCCACCACTTTCGTTAGCGCCGGAGGATTCCGCCATCTGCTTGCAAGCTTCGATATCTTGTTCTGCCACTTCTTTTCCCACCGACTGAAAATGTGGATTGGGATATAAAATTGGCTTCATGCTAGAACACGCAGAAAGTCCCAATACCATCAATCCAATCATCACTATCGTTACAAGTTTCATTGTCATTCCCTTGCTTTAACAAGTTTTCTGGTATCGGGAATCAGCAAATCAAAATATTGCTTACTGCTAACGCTACTACCGAAGTAGTAGCGTTATTAAAAAGTAAGTTTATCTACTCTTTAAGTTTTCCGGTTAAAGATCCCAGAAATGCTTTGACATCATCAACAAATCCTGGCCCAACTTCACGACCCAGTTGATGTTCTGCCATTTCGCGAATGGCTTCGTCTAGGGTTGCAACAGAACCGTCGTGAAAATAGGGTGCTGTTTTAGCAATATTTCTAAGACTTGGAACTTTGAATACTTTTTTGTCGGTTTCAAGTCCTGTTACCGCAAATCGTCCCATATCCTTGGTTTCATACGGCTCAACTAAACCGATTTTTTTATAGGAATTACCGCCAATCGCTACACCATTATGACAATTCGCGCATCCCATGTTGACGAATTTTTGCAAACCTCTTTTTTCAGCATCATTCAACGCTTTTTCATCACCTTTGAGGAAATCGTCAAAACGTGAAGGCGTTAGTAGCGTTCGTTCAAAAGCGCCTATTGCTTTGCCAATATTTTTGTATTGCAATGGATCTTTTTCGTCTTTAAATGCTTCAGCAAACAGCGCCTTGTATTCATCAATTTTTTTCAATTTGTCGACTACAGCAGCTTCAGTAGGCATGCCCATTTCAATAGGATTCAGAATCGGTCCCAATGCTTGCTCTTCGACATCTTTTGCACGTCCATCCCAGAATTGTGCAATATGTAATGCCGCATTGAACGAGGTCGGTGAGTTCCTGCCACCACGTTTTCCTTCATGGCCCGGTGATGTCGCTTGGCTATCCACTCCAAAATTATCCAATCTGTGGCAGGAATTACACGCAATTTGATCATTTACCGACAAACGAGGATCTAAATACAGCTTTTTACCAAGCTTAATCAATGCTGCATTCTTTGTTTCGTCGATAATAGAGTCCGGTAATGGTTCGAAAAAGTGTTTTAATGTGGCTTTATCCAATTTGTGATGACCACCATGCATTCCTCCACCATGATGATCACCCCCATGCATTTCGCTATGGTGATCACCACTACTTTGTGTTTTATTCTGATGATCATGCCCACTTTGCGCAAAAGCATACGAACTTAACATTAGTGCAAAAAATAACAATATCTTCATCTAAAAAACCTCCATTTTTAACTGTAATATTCTTTTATTTTACTGCTCAGCTAATAGAATACTTACTTCTGAGAAAATATAAAAGGGAAAAGATTTTAAAATCCTTTTTCTAACACATTCGAAACTTATCGGTAATGATACATCAAGCATTTATTTAAGCCTGACATTGAATGAAAGCTTCCAGCCGCTCTGCCGACACTGGCTTGCTGAAAAAATAGCCTTGACCATAATCACAACCCATCGACATTAATAATTCCTTTTGCGAAGCAGTTTCCACACCCTCGGCAATAACTCTCATACCCAACCGGTGCGCCATAGTAATAATAGCTTCGCACAATATCCTATCATTGGATTCACTCTCCAAGTTAGCAATAAACGATTGATCAATCTTGAGATAGTCGATATCGAATTTTTTCAAATAGGATAGTGACGAATAGCCCGTACCAAAATCGTCTATCGCCACCTGTACACCCGCATCGCGAAAATTTAACAATTGCTTCACAACCAATTCATGCGCATCGAGCAACAAATTCTCGGTAATCTCAACGACGATGCTTTGTCCGCTGATGCCATGTTCATGCAAATAATTCACCCAATCACTCATTTTGCTGATGAATTGTTTAGGTGATTTATTGATGCTGATTTGAAAACCGATATTGAAATTTTCCTGCCACGCGACAACCTGATCGATCGCTTGCTTGAATACCCAATCGCCGATATCTGTAATCAGATTGCTCTCTTCTGCAATGCTAATAAATTCATTCGGAAAAATCGTTCCTCGTTCTGGATGTTGCCAGCGAATCAACGCTTCGGCTTTATAAACGCTACCGCTTACCAGCTCCACAATCGGTTGATACAGCAAAAATAGCTGGTGATCTCGCAATGCTGATCGCAATTCATAAGCTGTCTTAGAACGAATTTTTGTCGCTACGCGCATATTTGCCGTAAAACAGCTCCAACAATTACGTCCGTTATTCTTTGCCGCATACATTGCCTGATCAGCATTCTTCATCAATAAATCCGCATTATTAGCGTCATCTGGAAAATAGGTAACGCCGATACTCGCAGAAACATAGGCTAGCTTTGTTCCTAAATGAAACGGTTTGACCAGCGCTAGTAAAATCGTTTGAATAATGATTTCAGTCGATTGTTGATCATGGATCCCGCTCAAAATGATGGTAAATTCATCCCCACCTAAGCGGGCTACGGTGTCCGTTTCTCGCACACAACTATTAAGTCGATTTGCCGCTTCCACTAGCAACGCGTCGCCAACGCTGTGCCCAAATGAATCATTCACTTCTTTGAAGCGATCCAGATCAATAAACAAGACAGCCAATCGTGTCGCCAGCCGCGCCGAACTCTTAATACTTTGATTCAACCGATCGTAAAACATGTTGCGATTGGGTAAGCCGGTCAAAGAATCATAATTAGCCTGACGCCATATAATCTCATCCGATCTTTTTTTATCGGTGATATCAGAAAAATTAATCAAATAATAACTTATCGAATCATCGCGATGGCGTACCGGCGTAATGCTAAACCACGCTGGATATTCGCGCTTGTGCTTGTCTTTGTTCCAAATTTCACCCTGCCAATGATTAAATTGTTTAACACTCGTCCAAATTTTTTGAAAAAACCTGGCACTGTGTCTCTTTGACATCATAATCGATACGGACTTCCCAATGACATCCTTTTCCGTATAGCCCGTCAAGATATTCAACGCTTTATTGATTGCAATGATCACTTTGTTTGCATCGGCAATCAGGATAGCCTCGGTGCTATTTTCAAAAACCTTGCTGGAGAGGTTCAGTTGCTCATTCATTTTTTGCTGTTCAAGCGCAATTCCGATAATGAATGATCCAATCTCCAATAGCTTACGGTGATAGGTATTGGGTAAACGATGCACAAAACTGGATAGTGCAAATGACCCGATGCACTCTCCCCCTTTGCTTCGCACCGGCATCGACCAGCAAGATAAGATATTAAAATCAATAGCCAATTGCCGGATACTTCGCCAGCGTGGATCATCAAGCGTACTTTCGATAAAAACCGCTTCTTGGCGAAAAACTGCATTGCCGCAAGATCCAGTATCCGGTCCCGGACGCAGCCCATTGAGCTGAACGATACATTCTTCGGGAACACTCGGTGCAGCAAATACATTCATGCATTGTTTTTCTTTATCCAATAACATAACTGTTGCAACGGCATCTTCTAAAAGCCGCTCGATCAATAGGCAAACTTTTTCACAGATTTCTTTATAGTTATTTCCCAATACCACTAGCTCCAGAACTTCCTGTTGGAACTGAAGAATTCTCCCCTGCTCTTCATTAGTCAGGTCAAAATAACTGGCTGGGGCAATAAGTTGATGAAACGAATCCTTATCGGAAGGGATACTCTTCTCATCATTTACTGACATTTTGGATAATATTGAGTATTGGAGAAGTAAAAAATGAGCATCTAAGTTAAATTAAGCCAATGAGAATTATACGGTAAATTGGTTATTTTACATTTCAGAGTATAGATGATGTCCCAATATAACCACGCGCTATACTAAAACTTCAGTATTTTCCCCTATAGCCATCCAAATCCGGCATATCGCATTTGGTCTTCTGGCATCTTGCAGCAATACCCGTTTAAGGAAGTTCTGAGCAACTCTCAATGTCATTCCGAACAAAGTGAGAAATCTTTGGCAATCAATACCCTAGATTTCTCGCTATGCTCGAAATGACAGTTATTCAGAATTTACTTAAGTATATCAACTTAAACCTATTTTTCGATTGTTATTCTAGCTAATTCTCCGCTATGCTTATCGACGAATAATATTTTTCATTCCATAGCGAAAGTGGCAAAAGTAAGTTGGTGCAATATTTACAGCACAATCAGGTTATTTTTTTGCAATTGCAATCAAACTCAACGGATTAGGCAGAAAATTTTCGAAACCGCAAATTTTAAGATCTTCTTCAGTCCAGTGAGATCGATGATTTTCCAACGGGTTAGCGGTTACCTCTTGCTCTATAAATTCTTTGGGAGTGCTGATAAGTACCGAACCTCGACTTACTCTCCGGCATTCTCTAAGAAAAGCTTTTCCCTCGGTTTTATCAAAGTGTTCAAGAATATCGATCGCAAGTACCAGCTCGTAAACATCATTCTCTATTGTGGGCAAGATCTCTAAAGCATTACCAATCATTAAATTGGTATACGCATAGTCATGTACCGGCGTAATATAACCTGCATAACCTTCAATGCCATCAATAATCACTTTCCATTGATCCTTAGCGCGCTGCCATGCCGTTGCACCTTGTATTTCAAAAAGATTGACGTTTTCTAAATTAATACGCAACAAAAAGCCATACTGACCCATTCCAACACCGACATCAAGAATGGCTTGCGGGTTCTGTTGCTCGGCAAAGCCGATAATGGTGCTGAGCTGATTACTATAGCTAAATGGCATAACGATTTCTCAATTGGGATATTCTCTGGTCCGAGGGTGTATAAGAGGGCAGTGCAAAATACGCCTGCCGATGCAGCCTCGGCAAAGCAGTTTAGCAGATCTCGAAGCGTTATTGCAGCACTTAGAAGCCAATCTCCCCGATAAATTACCAGTTCTGACATTCAGAAAACAACAATTATTCATAGTCGAACACGCAGATAAGATGTGTGAGTCTTAAACCCCAGTAAAAATCACCGTATATTATGAATGATACGAATTTCCGCAATTGTTCAGTGTTGCGCGATAATAATGCTTTTCATCAAAAATCGGTATAGCTTACTTATGCACCTCTCAATCGTTATTCCCGCTTTCAATGAAGAACGCCTGATTCTGCAATGCCTCAATTCCATCACGGAATCTTTGGACGCCAACCAGAAACCGGATTTTACGCATGAAATCATAGTGGTTGACAATAATTCAAGCGACCGGACTGCAGAACTCGCTAAGCAGGCAGGCGCAAAAGTCGTATTCGAGCCTATCAATCAAATCGGCCGCGCCCGCAATACCGGCGCTGCGGCCGCCACAGGTGACTGGCTGCTGTTTGTCGATGCCGATAGCCTCCTCAATCCCGGCATGATCGCCGATATTTTACAAATGATTGAAAGCGAACAATACGTGGGTTGCGGCAGTGTTATGCACATGCCTGACTTGCCCTGGTGGGGAAATCTCGCCATGCGATTGTGGACTGTACTATCCGTCACATTTCACTGGGCTTCCGGTGCACTGGTAGTATGCCGCAGCGATGCATTTCGTGACGTCGGAGGCTTCAATCAAGAATTGTTTGCCGCCGATGAAATCGACTTGAGCCAGTTACTCAAGCAATGGGGACGCCAACGTGGCTTGAAGTTCACCATTCTCACCCGCCATCCACTCGTCACTTCGCCGCGTAAAATGCAACTGTATACAAGTCGTGAGATTGTAAGCCAAATATTCCACGTCATACTCAGTCCCAAAAAATCCCTACAGGACAAGAAAAAACTCCCGGTTTGGTACAATGGCAGGCGTTAATTGGTAATGGCTCTAATTCGCAATGAATTACTGCAAACGCTCAATTGCCAAAAAACCTTCTCAGTACTTTAATCATCGATTCATGATCCTTTACACCGGCACTTTCCCTGATGCTGTGCATGGCCCACATCGGGCAACCGACATCAACGCTGCGTATACCAAGCTTGGCCGAAGCAATCGGTCCAATGGTACTGCCGCAGGGCAAGTCACTACGATGTGAATAGCGTTGAAAAGGAACATCCGCTTCTTTACACCAGCGGATAAAGTGTGCGATGGAAATGCTTTCGGAGCTGTAGCGCCGGTTCGCATTGGATTTGATCACCGGACCTTGATTGACGAAAACTTTATGATCGGTATCATACGCCGAAGGAAAATTGGGATGATAGGCATGCGCCATGTCAGCACTGATTAAGAAACTATGTGCTAGCGCGCGCGCGGCATCTTCGCGCTGCGATGATGTTACCAGGCTGATTCGCTGCAATACATCCGTCAGAAAGCTACCGGCGGCACCGATATGGCTCTCACTACCGATTTCCTCATGATCAAAAAACGCGCATAACAAGGTGCTTTCTGCATTATTCAAAACAGTTTCGTCGAGCAAAGCCTGCATTCCCGCATGACAGGAAGCCAGATTATCGATTTGGCTATTGGCATAAAATTCTTGCTCTGCGCCCCAGAATACACCCTTTTGCGTATCGTACACTGCCAAATCCCAAGATAAAATCTGTTCAGACCCGATACCGCTTTCTTGTTCCAGAAGTTTCAAAAAATAGGATTGCGGCAATTGCTCGCCGGCCAATTGATTGAGTAGCAGGGGCAACTCATTTTGTTTATGCAGCTTCAGGCCATCCTCATTGACGCCCCGGTTCATGTGTATAGCCAGATTCGGCAGGCGTAACAATGGCCGATTAAAACGTATCCGCCGGTATGACAAGCATCCTTGACCGTCAACAAAACTGACCCGTCCCGCCAAACTCAGATCGCGATCGGTAAAAGTGGCCAGTATCGGTCCGCCATAAATTTCCACGCCGAGCCGAACCATGTGATTACCTGCAATTGCCCCATTTGGCCTGATCCGAAATCCCGGCGAATCGGTATGCGCACCGACAATTTTGAAGCCCGATTCAGCAGGTACTTTATTTCCCAGTACAAACAACACAATGGAAGAATCATCCCGCACGACATAATATCTCCCCCCCGCTTGGAGCTGCCAGGGAGCCGCTTCGTCGAGCCTGACAAACTGAAATGCTTGAATCGCCGTTTCAATTGAAGTGACTGCATGCCAAGGGCTTGGGCTGTTATCGATAAAATCCAATAGATTCTGAGCGTACCGGCTTTCGGTCATTATTTTTATAAATTCATTAAATTACATTGATAATAGAGACTTTGGTTACAACAGTACAATATACGTAAGGTACAATATTGAGTCAATTTCAAAGCGGTATGATTTAATTTTGGCTTATTTTTCCAATTTTTATTACGCGCTTTGTACTTCCTCCAATAGGTAGTGACATTCAATCGCCAGCGGTTACAACCCGTTGCATCATTCAATAATGAATTTTATACACCCAGGCATGCACAATACATTATTAATATGGCTTGAATTTAGCATGTGCGCTGCATTAATCGGTTGGGCAGGCACCCGATTATGCCGTTATGCCGATATCATCGCAGACAAAACCGGTTTATCTGGCAGTTGGATAGGACTCATTCTACTTGCCACCGTCACGTCATTACCGGAACTGGTAACCGGCATTAGTGCTATTACATTGGCTGATGAAACCAATATCGCCGTTGGCAGCATATTAGGCAGTTGTGTATTTAATTTATCCATCCTGATCGTTCTCGATTTTTTGGTACGCGAAGAATCGCTATACCGGCGCGCCAGCCCCAGTCATATCTTGTCCCTAGGATTCAGTGTCATACTCATTGGCTTTGTGGGATTGAATGTGCTGCTGGCGGGAAAGGCCCGCTTTGATATCGCGCATATTGGCACTTATACGCCTGCAATCATAATATTCTACATCATTGCCATGCGTATCTTATATTTACACGAGCGTACGCAACTCAAAGCATTTGTTGAGAATGCAGCAGACCGCTATCCACAAATAACCTTGCATCAAGTTTATATACGTTACGTTCTGTCTGCCCTATTAGTTATTGCTGCCGGTATATACCTGCCTTTTGTAGGAACGCGACTGGCTGAAGCAATGGGCTGGCACAATACCTTTGTCGGTACGCTGTTTATTGCTGCCATCACGTCGCTTCCCGAATTCACCGTAACTATCGCCGCATTTCGCATGGGCGCACTTGACATGGCAATAGCCAATCTATTGGGTAGCAATTTATTCAACATTGTCATTCTGGCTTTGGAAGATATAGTCTTTCTGACTGGCCCGTTATTACAGTACATTTCGCCACTGCATGCCTACTCGGCTATGTCCGCCGTGGTCATGAGTGGAATCGTCATCGTTGGCCTGGTATACCGTCCCAACACACGGTTATTTTCCAGTATCGGCTGGATCAGTTTGAGCCTGCTCACTCTTTACTTGCTCAACACTTACGTTTTTTATTTGCATGGGGGTGAAACATAAACCCTCACCAATTTTTGACACCACGATATCGCCATAAGTATTTCTCAAATTCAATAAGCAGAAACAGTGCCAAGCTGACAGCCATAATACGTCCCCATGCCGCGCCATCCAGCGCAACGGTACCGAATAACTGCTGCATTACAGGCAAATAGGTAAACAATAATTGCAATATCAGCAATATGGCCACGGCAAGCAGTATATACCGATTGCCCAGTAAATCCTGGCCTGATAACACTGAAGCCGTCAAATAACGGCAGTTGAACAAATATACAATCTCACACATTACCAACACATTCACAACCACTGTGCGGCCCAGTTCAACGCTTGAGCCTTCCTGGGTCTCCCATAAATATAATGCAAACCCTCCACAGATCATCAATAGCGCAACAAAAACAATACGCCACACCAGAAACCCCGACAAAATGGACACATTGGGGTCATGAGGCGGGCGTGACATGACATCCCTTTCCGGCCGCTCGAATGAAAGTGAAATGGCTAATGTTACCGTTGTTACCATATTAACCCACAAGATTTGTACCGGCGTGATGGGCAAAGCCATGCCCAGAATAATGGCCAATAGCAAAATACCTGCCTCGCCGCAACTGGTGGGGAGAATAAAGACAACGGTTTTACGTATATTATCGTAAACAGTACGCCCTTCTTCGACAGCATGCGCAATTGAAGCAAAATTGTCATCAGTCAGTATCATTTCCGCAGCCTCTTTAGCGACCTCGGTGCCCTTTTGTCCCATGGCCACACCGATATCGGCGCGTTTTAAAGCGGGTGCGTCATTTACGCCATCGCCAGTCATCGCTACTATCTCACCATTATCCTGCAACGCGGAAACCAACCGTAACTTATGTTCCGGATTGGCACGCGCAAAAATATCGACATCCGCGGCAACCTCACGTAACTGTTTTTCATCCATTGCATCCAATTCAACGCCGGTAATCACACGTTGCCCATCACCAATATTCAATTGCACGCCAATTGCGCAAGCCGTTGCACGATGATCACCCGTAATCATTTTCACGCGTATACCGGCAGCATGGCATTGCTGAACTGCCGTTATCGCTTCTTCACGGGGAGGATCAATAATTCCAACCAATCCGAGTAATGTGAACCCTGTTTCAACATCAGAAAATGTGAGCGTTTGTTGTTCCACTGACACTGCATGGCTGGCAATAGCCAGAATACGTTGCCCCATTGCACTGTATTTCAATATTGCCGCATGCCAGAAATCGGACTGAATGGGACGATTGTCACCTTGACTATGTTGATGACTGCACATCGCCAACACCTTTTCCGGCGCACCTTTCACATAAATCAGACTTTGTTCCGCATGACGATGCAGCGTTGCCATGAAGCAATGCTGCGACTCAAAGGGAATAACATCGATGCGCGGCAATGACTGCTGCTCATAATCAGGATCCAGCCCGGCTTTCATGGCCAAGGTGATGAGCGCTATTTCTGTGGGGTCACCATGAGTAATCCATTCATTCTCACCCGGGTGCAAGCGCGCATCATTACACAATAGTCCTGCCCGGAACAATTCCAGCATATCGGGGTAGTCAACAATTTTCTGTTCTTTTTCATCCCTGCTAAAACCACCTTTCGGCGCATAACCGACACCGCTAACCTGCAGTAGATTATCTGCCGTCATCACGCTTTGAACAGTCATCTCATTTCGCGTCAATGTTCCCGTTTTATCAGTGCAAATAACCGTTACCGCACCTAATGACTCTACTGCGGGTAATCTGCGTACAATGGCATTACGCCGCGCCATACTTTGCACACCCAGCGCCAGCGTAATCGTCATGATCGCAGGCAATCCTTCCGGAATGGCGGCAATGGCCATACTTACCGCCGCCATGAAAATTTCGTCGATGGGATAATCCCGAAGAAACAATCCATATACAAAAATTGCTGCAGCGAGTAACACAATGAACAAGGTCAACCAGCGGCCAAATACCGCCATCTGCCGCAACAGCGGCGACACCAGCTTATCGACTTGCGCGATCATCTGACTAATACGTCCAATCTCGGTATGATCGCCTGTAGCAACCACCACACCCATGCCTTGACCGTAAACCACCAAGGTGCCGGAATAAGCCATGCAAAGCCGGTCTCCAATGGCCACCCCGGTATCGACCGCGTGAATGGATTTATCGACAGCTTCAGACTCACCCGTCAAGGCTGCTTCTTCAATACGCAGGTTTTTGCAATTGAGCAGCCGTAGATCAGCAGGCACCTTATCACCGGATTGCAATAACACAATATCACCCGGCACCAATTGCTCAGCCGGAATCTGTAACCGTTGCCCTTCACGTAGCACAATCGCACTAGGTGACAACATGCGACGAATAGCATTGAGCGCTTTCTCAGCTTTACCTTCTTGAACAAAACCGATGATCGCATTAATGACTAACACACCAAGAATTACACCACTGTCGATCCAGTGTCCTAGAAACGCTGTCATCAGCGACGCTACCAATAAGATATAAATCAAGACATTATGAAATTGCAGTAAAAACCGGATGGCCCAGCTTTGCGGTTTGGGAGGTCGCAATTGATTGGTACCATAGCGTTCTAGCCGCATGCTTGCTTCTGCTTGTGATAATCCGTCATCCCCTGTTTTAAGCGATTCGAGCACCTGCTGCGGAGAACAGTTATGCCATGCCGGGATTGGATCAGATAAAGAAGTTTTTTGTTCAGACATATAATTTCCTTGACTGAAACTATTGAGGGGATTGCGCTGTGTAAGTAGCCGCTATCGATTTGAATGATCTATATTTAATCATTCAGGACAGCTACAATGTAACCACAACTTTTTTCATTTAATATCGCAAATGGAGTTTATATGAAATACCTTTTTAATCTGATCATACTAGCAGCTCTTTTGTTCACTGCTATAGCAAACGCTTCAGGGCGGGTGCCGTTCGGGCATCAAATAGTTCCCGTGCAAAACTATAGCCGCGCTACCGAGCAAATTGCAATTTCCGGTCTTATTGGCGATGGTGGTGTACAAGCGCTGGCTTCACATGGTTTCAAAACAATCATTGACTTACGTACCGCAAATGAAGGAACTGCTGACGAAAAAGCACTGGTTGATCGCAATGGCATGAATTATATTAACATACCGATGACGGTTGCCGGTATCAGCGAAGAACAGTTAGCTGCATTCACAAAAGCCATCGAAACGGCTCAGAGACCGGTACTCATCCATTGTGGTTCAGGTAATCGGGCGGGTGCCATGTGGGCCAGTTATCAAATCCAGAAAGGTGTTGACCCGGAAGTAGCGCTTGAAGCAGGCCGTAAAGCAGGGATGCGCCCACCGATGGAAGAAAAAGTCAGAGTTACGATGAATCAACTGGGTTTATGTAAAAGCTGCTGATCATATAAAGTAAACCCGCCTGCTTGGCATCAATAACCTGATGATCGTCCCAAAAGAAAAATCCAGAGCCGCTGCAGCAAGACTCTACTGCAGCATTAGCTGGGAACATGATAGTTAACCAAAATGCGCGATCATCAGGATTCCACCCGCGCAAGCCATAAAAAAGGAAAAGCAACAAACTCAGTAATTCCGCCTCAAACTAACTGTTTGTTATGTAGTTTATACGTAAAAATTGTGTAATTTGCACTTCTGTATTTTAAGATCAGGCCAAGTTTCGATTTCTTCGAAATCCACACGATTACACATTCTTATGTATTGCTACTATAAGTTAGCGCGAGCAGAAATCAAGTCGCGTGACCTTTACAATAGAGATTAAATAATGTCTCCATAATCTTAACAGCTTCCTGGCTGGCTAGACTGTAGTAGATATATTTACCCTTACGCTCGGTTGCAACTAGCTTTTCTTCGCGTAATATTGTTAACTGTTGAGAAAGTGTGGGTT
>CADEDJ010000001.1:77814-129171 GCA_902826055.1 uncultured Nitrosomonas sp.
GTTGCAACTAGCTTTTCTTCGCGTAATATTGTTAACTGTTGAGAAAGTGTGGGTTGATGAATGTCCAGTAACTCTTCCAGTTCTCCCACATTTCGAGTCCCCTGGTTAAGCTCGCATAAAATAAGCAAGCGATCTTCATTCGCCAGCACTTTCAATAAACAACAAGCATCAGCGGCTGATAAACGTAACGCCGTAATATCATGTAAAACCGAATTTGTTTTCATAATCTATTCTTTTTTACCGTGAGAAAGTAGCCATAAAACCGGAATAATATCACTACTGGTAATCCGTTAAACTCTAATTTATTTTCATCTAAACTGTCAGCAATCTATTTCGCGCTTGCGGAAGGTTTCTTAGATTTTTACCCGTACAAAAGCGATTATTGTTGTATTCTCAATCATCCATTGTATTGAAGCATCTTAATCCCGGCAATTCAAGAAATTACCCTTGCAATGAATAAATTGATTATGCCGGATTAACTAAAACTTAAAACTCTCACTGCGTACAACACCAGACAAAAACATTGTCCGTTCTATCTCATAAGTGTTTTTTCTTCAAATAAAATTCAGTACTTCAATCAGGACATCATGCTTGCACTGCCACAAAATTTCCCCGTTGCTGATCAAACTTCACTGTAATAAAACGAGTCCCCACGGAAATCTCTCTACCTTCGTTGTGTGTATGCGTCACTTCAGCGACTGCCTGCAAATTGGGAGCATCGATTTTTATTATGTCATGCACCTCAATTGGCTGCTCAGTTAAGAACCGTATTCCTGCCGGTGATAAATCTTGAAACAAGCCTGGGTAAGAAATACCAGGCCAAAACAAATAAAAAATGAACTGACCTTTAACATTGGTCCGTCGCATTGTGCGACGGGGTGATTCGGGATTTTCGCGCTGCAAAACAAACAGTGGACTTGCGCATTCCAGACAATTCTCATTTTGATAAATTGTGGCTTGTGGCAGGTAAGGCGTCTTGCAAAAAGAACAATAATCAGTAATTACTGCTTGATAAGATTGTACTTCTTCCTGGGATACATCCTCGATGTCTGCGTACCCGGTATTGCCGGTATTAACTGGAATAGTTTTCCCGGCTGCTCTGGAAAAAGAAAAACTACTCATTGCAAATAGCTCATCATACTGCTGACGCGTTTTTGGATTGGAAAGTATCTGATAAGCTTCGTCCAGTAAAATCGGATCTTGCAGCAAATCTTTCTTTAACATCAAATAACTCGCTTTAATAGCTGTCATTGGCGCATCAGGCTGAACTTGTAATATTCGATAATAATTTCGCTTATTTAGATCCGCAGCCGATTCAGACTTTTGTGCATCGATTTCAGCATCATTTGGAAAACCAAATGCTCCCTGGCTGAGTACACGAATATGGTAACGCTGCAATAATTCATGATCATAAGCTGCCCGTTTCTGGGGATCCAGCAATGTATCATAAGCGATATCAAGTAAATTCTCGTTCCAATTCTGGCTGCTTAGCTCGGGGTAGATTTTAAGTTTTTGCATCAATACACGATAGTTCTCTCGAATAACCGCCATTGAGGCATCCGGCTGAACATGCAGAATTCGATAATAGTTACGCCGTTCAATCATTGATTGTTTCAAATCTGAGAGTCAATTGTTTGATTGATCAAAACATCCCCTCCACCATCTCCATTCATTCCGCTTAAGACTGGCTATCTACCTTGCAAATACCCTGCTTACTGTGAACCCATCGGCACAACCGCCTGAATTTTTTGTAAACAAATGACCCACAAAACAAATCAGAAAAATTCTTAGAAAAATAAACCAATCACATCATATAGTTAAAAGAACAGCTTTCATAATACACTTTTAAGTGATAAGAAGTCTGAAAATGTCTTGCACCTCATTGGAAAAATAAATATAATGAGAATCATTCTCATATACGCCCTTAACTGATTATTATGGATACTTCAATTTTCACACAAACAAAGCTAAGAAATCTACAGCAGTCTAGCGACATACCCACCTTCAATGCAGCGATTGACAGTGGCAACTTGTTTAAGAATAGCGATGTAATTTTTATACTCCACAATGGCGAGCAATATTCTCTGCGTCGTACACGGAATGGTAAGTTAATTCTCAATAAGTAGTGGACCCTGGACATATCGTGTATATTTGCAAATAGTAGTTATCGTCAAACAATATGAAAGAAAAACTATTATCAGCAACAACATTCGGGTGCTTTAAGAAACCATACGATACCTTCGAATGCAATACAAACAACCGATATCTGTCTTAGGAGAGCAAAAATGAAAGGTAATGTAGAAATTATCCGTTTGCTAAATCAACAGTTGCAACACGAACTGACCGCTATTAACCAGTACTTTCTCCATGCACGCATGTATAAAAACTGGGGATTCAACAGCCTTGGCAAACACGAATATGAAGAATCTTGTGAAGAAATGAAACATGCCGACACATTGATTGAGCGAATATTATTTTTGGAAGGTCTTCCCAATTTGCAAGATCTAGGCAAGCTCATGATTGGTGAAGCGGCTGAAGAATGCGTTGCGTGTGATTTAAAACTTGAGCATATTTCACGAGAAACTTTACTTCGTGCGATAGCAGTTTGCGAATCAGCTCAGGATTTTGTATCACGAGAAATTTTTGAACGTATCCTTGAAGATACCGAAGAACATATTGATTGGCTGGAAACCCAGCTTGACGTCATGCAAAAAATCGGTATTCATAACTGGTTACAAAGCCAGGTATAGTTTTTCCATTGCCGCTGGAGTTTGCTCCTCCTTCTTCGGCGGCACATTTAGCCAGCCAGCCTGCTCCTTCAGGTCAGCCAGCCATTTTTTTAATAGCTGATGATTTGCAGGAGATTCATTATGAAATTCATGAGAAGGCAGGTACTTGCTAATATTGCACTATCCCCCGTTTTTTCTCATTTTCCTTCCGCCGATTCCACCTATTTAAATGTTCTGCTGTCTATTTGTTTACGCAAATTAGAGAATTTAGTCACCCGTATCGATAAGTACTTATTCATTTGCAAAAAAACAGACCAATCTGCATGGAAATTCGATTATTCCCATCAAGAAGCCTCCACTTTGCAATCCGCAAACAATAATTCTCATGGTATCAATTGGGCACCTTTGATTAAGAGTAACGTTCACATTTTAAATAGTACTGTAAGCAACCGTTGTTTAACCGGATACTCAGTTCTATGTGTTGGCGGCCGTGCCAAGCTATATCCGGCTTATAAACAATTGATTGAGAATTCAGGGGGTAACCTATTGACATTCCATGGCAACCCAAATGACTCTTTGGAAAAGCTATCGCGGTTATTAGAAGAAACGGATATGATCATTTGCCCGATTGATTGTGTCAACCACGAAGCCTTCTTGATTGTTAAGTATTACTGTCAATGTTCTGGCAAGCTCTGTATATTGCTTGATCGTTCAGAAATAAATACTTTCTGCACAGGAATTCGCGTGTTATCGATGTTATCCTCACAACAGAATCCCGAGTAGCTGCAAACTTCGAATCAAGCCGGTAATTTCAGGTTCATAAAAATGAAGAAGATCATAACGTGCGACAAAAATGTAAAACTTCATCTAAGTTTGGGGTTATCATTTTGGATAGCCAATTAATCAATTTTCATGGAGAAAATATAATGTCAAAAAAATCAATTAAACCTGTTTCACTCGCAGTAGGTACCGTATTCGTCACCAGTCTGACAATCAGCCAAGTGTCGGCCGACCCAAACGCTAGCCCTTTTGCTATGAACGAATTATCGGGCGGTTACATGCAACTGGCTGATGCAAGCGGTAACAAGCCTGCTCAAGAAGGCAAATCTGACGATAAGAAATCAGAGAAAGAAGGCAAATGTGGCGAAGGTAAGTGCGGGGGTAAAATGAAAAAGGATATGGAAGATAAAGGTAGCGAAGATAAATCTGACAAAGAAAGCACTAAAAAATAATTTTTCTAGCAGTTAACCATGCAGAATAAATACTATCCTGCTCATGGTGCAGGTCTTGGTCTGCGGAAAGCATTTGTACGTGAACTCCCGGACCAAGCTAATAATGGCATAAATTTCTGGGAGATAGCTCCGGAAAATTGGATGGGTGTTGGCGGTTACTATGGTAAAAAATTTCGCACACTCGCCGAAAAATTTCCATTTATCTGCCATGGTTTGTCTCTCTCCATTGGCGGACCAGCTCCATTGGATGAAGCTTTTCTACAGCGACTGAAGCGTTTTCTGAAAGAACATCACATTCGCTATTACAGTGAACATTTAAGTTATTGTAGCGATGACGGTCATTTATATGACTTATTGCCAATTCCTTTTACGCAACAAGCGGTACATTATGTAGCAAGCCGTATTCAGCGTGTTCAGGATATTTTGGAACAACGCATTGCGATGGAAAATGTTTCCTACTATGCGGCGCCCGGCAAGGAAATGGAAGAAATTGATTTCGTTAATGCCGTGTTGCAAGAATCTGATTGCGATTTGTTGCTGGATGTCAATAACGTTTATGTGAACAGCATTAATCACCATTACGATGCCGAAGCTTTTCTCCGGCAATTACCCGCTCATCGCATTCGTTATATTCATGTTGCAGGACACTATCAAGCAGCAGAAGACTTGATTGTGGATACCCACGGCGCCAATGTCATAGACCCGGTCTGGCAATTACTTGAAAAGTCCTATCAATATTTTGGCGTCATTCCGACTTTGCTGGAACGTGATTTTAACTTCCCTCCGTTGACGGAACTGCTACAAGAGGTGGATATTATTCATGCGTTACAATCAAAAAAAGGATTAGATCAAGGCAGTGACCACATACAACACGGCTGATCGTCCTAATTTTGTGCAACAACAATATGCTTTTGCGGCGCATATCCGTAATCCGGAAAAAAATCCCTGCCCTGAAACTATTGAGAAACGGCGCATGAAAATTTATTGTGAGCTGTTCTATAACAACATAGAAGATTTTATCGCCAGCACCTACCCGGTTTTACGTCAAATCATTGCCGATGACCACTGGCATAGCATGATCCGGGATTATTTTGCCAATCACTTGTCACACACTCCGTTATTTACAGAAATGCCGCGCGAATTTCTAAAATATCTGGAACATGAACGCCAGCCGCACACTAATGATCCCCCCTTTCTATCGGAACTTGCTCATTATGAATGGGTTGAGTTAGCGCTATCCATTGCAGATGAAAAAATTGAAGAACTACCCATTAATATCCATGGCGATCTACTGGATGGCTTGCCTGTGATTTCCCCTCTCGCCTGGTTATTGAATTATCATTTTCCCGTTCACAAAATAGGCCCAACTTTCCAACCTACCGATACTGATGGCTGTCAAACACATTTAGTCGTATATCGTGATGCCAGCTTTGATATACATTTTATAGAACTCAATCCAGTAACCGCGCAACTATTGCATAGCATTACTGTGAACCCAGATAAAACCGGACGTACCCTACTGCAACAAATCGCCAGTGAGCTTAAACACTCTAAACCCGATATCGTTATACAAGGTGGCCTGGAAATTCTAAATGATCTTAAGAAACGAGAAGTGATCTTAGGTACCTACTTTTAATCGTCATAAGTGCGACACGAAAACTCAGAAAAATTTTTAATAGTGGCTTTGTACCATAACTACGCAATTATTGGTTAAACCGCCATACCCCACATAGCACTACACTACAAACTCTATACGATTCTCGGAATTCATCAATTTGCAGACTTATTGGGACTACAGCTAATATGCCTGCCGCCTAGCGTAAGAAAGACTCTATTTCTCCCTGCATTTTTAGCGGCGTAGAGCGCCTTATCCGCAGCATCTATCAGTTGATGGTCTTCTTTCATATCCGCTTCTTTGATAGCCACACCAATGCTGATGGAAACATTAATTGCAGTGTCATTAATTATAATTTGCTGTTTGTTGATATGCTGGCGGATTCTTTCAGCAAAAAGCACCATTGACTTTGCATCGACATTGACATTGTGACAAATAATAAGAAATTCTTCGCCGCCCATTCGACAAAAGGTATCGCCTTTCCGTGCAGTATCTTTCATCGCTGCAGCTATTTGTTTGAGCACCTTATCGCCAACTGCATGACCATAGTTGTCATTGATCCTTTTGAAATAATCGATATCAATTAACATCACAGCCATCAATTGATTCGATCGAACCGCAACACTCCATACCTCGGCCAATACTTCCATACCTGCACGCCGATTAGGTAATTCTGTCAACACATCTGTTGATGCATAATGTTCCAATTTACGATTGGTAACGGCCAATTCCGCGGCAAAACGTTTAAGTTGATCGCGATCACGCTCCCACGATTCTTGCAGCTTGCGGTAATGCCATGCCGCTCTTAATCGGGCCCGGAAAGCGCGAATATTCACTGGTTTTGTCACGTAATCATCGACCCCTGCATCGAAAGCTTTGATGACGTCTTCTTCATCTTCAACGCTGGTCAACATAATGATGTAGATACCCTGCCCCCATTCGGTTGCACGCAACGATTGGGTTAATTCCAGACCACTCACTACCGGCATCATCCAATCAGTAATGACAATATGCGGCGACACTTCCATGGCTAAGGATAGCGCTTGCTGCCCATCGGATGCAGTGAACAATGTGTGGCCTTGGGTATCGGCCAACAGCTTTTGAATAAAAATGAGGCTTACTGGATCATCCTCTACCAACAAAATACGGAGCAAATTGGAACTATTAGACTCTGATTCTTGACGCGGAGCAGCAGCATTCATCATTTTGACAAATGGTGGAGGCAGTTCTGAGAGCGGCATCTTGAGTATTTTTCCCCATGCCTGCCACTGTTGCATAATTTGATCGATCAAGGCACCGAAGGATTCGGCATCCAAACCAATTTTTCCACCCAACAATATCAATTCCGAAATTTGTTTATTTCGCTCCAATTCCTCTGCGAGGCCCAAATCAGCCACCTGTTTTCCTAAATAAAGCAAATGTACCAGTTGGTAAGGGCGGGATCCTTCCGAGAAACCTGATTGGTCAGGCACTTCATGGTAATAAATCGATTCAACAAAAATATTAGGTACACCAAAATTAATGAGCATTGCTGCAGATAATTCATTATGATCAGTCCTCAAATAGTGTTGTTCCAATTTTATGAGCGGCTTATCCGGTGATTGCTCAGCTAGTAAATTACCGTATTTATCCGGATAGATCGTAGCCAATGCCAACGAACCGATATTTGCCATTAAACCGCATGCAAACATCTCATCGGGCGCCGATATTCGTGTTGCTTTTGCCAGTTCTTGCATCGCAATGGCCATGAGAAGCGAGTGCAACCAGAATCTTTGGTAATCAAATTGCTTACAAGAACCCTTTTGATACTGATCGATCAAGGAGAATCCCATTGCCAACTGTTTGACAGTGGACAAACCCACGCGCGAAATTGCTTCTGTGACAGAAGTGATAGTACGCGTCGCCTGATTGGCTGAATTGGCTCTTTGAATCAGACGACCTGAAAGCGCTGGATCCGTTTGAACAAGTCGGGTAATTTCTGCAATCGTCACATCTTCCCGCCGGCAAGCTTCCATCAAAGCTAATGCAACGCCCTTGGGGCTTGGCAATAAGTGACTAATTTTTAACTGGTTAACATCAGCAATTTTCATTATCTAACCTTTCGATTAAGTAACTTCAATGATCATCAATGGATCTCAACAGCAAGCACTTTTTTCTTGTAAATTAAATCCAAATAATTTCAAATATCACGATTTCTCAAGTATTTCTTTTACTTCGTTGATTACCAGTTGATATTGTTGCTGCACTGTTTCTTGTAGTGATCTCGCATTTACTAATGCTCCGGCTTTTCCAAATCCTTCCAATCGCCCTAACAGTTCCGATAAATCTTCAGCCCCAATATTTGCCGCACTGGATTTGAATGTATGGGCAGCTCGATATAACGCCTCTGCATCATTATTGTCCAACGCTTGTTCAAGTTGACGCATATATTTTTTAGCTGAATCAAGAAAGGCATGTAGAAATTTTTGAATCAACTGACGTTCTCCGGAAACATCCAAATTCCGAAGTTGATCAAGTTGGGCATTATTCAGTACCGGCATACCATTCCCCCCAAATTTCTAGCAACTTTCTCCACTTTTACTCCTTTATTCACCCATTACTCCCAGGAGAATCAGCAAAAAACGTCCGCTACACTAAATTTCTCATTCATAATTAAGTAAAAACTACTTGTAAGAATTATCTGGCAGATTAAAAATATAAAAGTATTTCATAAGATATTACGTTATTCAAATTCCTAGTAGAGGGTGTGGTTATCGCACCACACTCCAAGAGCTTCTCTATCTTTAGGGCTCAAGGTCCATTTCATAGCTACCAATTGATCAGCCTTTCATTGCTGAAATACTTCATTAGCAAAACGGAGGAGTTGAGCGCTTAGTCTTAAACCATTCTGTTTTGCAGCAGAAAGATTGGCTTCAAAAATTACTTTTCCTCCGCTAATAGCCATATTAAGCATAATACCCTGTTGGCAACTGCCGGGTGAATCTGCAATGGTCAATATCGGTTTTCCATTCAGTAGTTTCAAAATACCGTCAAGATTATTGATAACAGAACGAGTAATAAAAACAACTTGGCATGTCGGCAACGCATCTAAATTTTGCGGATACTTAACTACTATTTCCTGCTGATCAACTTTCTTCTGGTGCAAATGTTGTATATGTTCACCGAAAGGGTCATCACCATAAATACAATACGCTAGATACTGACTAGATTGATTAGGCCACTCGGTATACATAGCAAAATTGTACAAAAACGCCACTTTTAACCGGTATTCCGATGGTTGCTCAGCTTGTGCTCGCGGTGAATGAACCAGTACTAAAAAACCGCACCATAGTAAGACTGTGAATAACAGTCCCGCTGCATGTTTTTTAGAATGAAGATTAGCGAACCAGCGGACCATATGGCGATGCACTCAGAAACGATAATCCAGTCTGAAACGCACGGTCCGGCCTGGCTGAACAAAACTATTTTGCCAATTGATATCCGCAGCCGGGTGCTGGTAATTCTCCTTAAATAAATTATAGAAGCTCAAAGACGCTTCTAACCCTTTCACCCAGCGAACATCCGTTACAAAATTAAGATTGGAGAGTACATAATCATCGGTGTGCGAGCCATCAAGCGTCTTGCGCTTGCCAAAGTATTGCAATTCATACCCCGCACGTAAACCTGTCATCAATGGAATCGGAATAGAAATATTCAATTTGCCTAAATGGTAAGGAGAATTGGGCAAGTGCGCATCCTGCTGTTCGGCATTCTGAATACCGTAACTACTCCGCAGCCTGACCCCGCTATCCCAAGTTTTATCGAGTGATAGTTCAGCACCTCTGGCTAGCACTTTCTTTGGCGACTGCTGATACTGAGTAAGCTCAGAGAGTGGATCCATTCCTAAAGTAATGAGGTTATGCATATCCCATGCATAAGCGGTAGCCCGAAGATTCATATTCAATTGGGGACGATAATCGGTGACCAGCTCGAGCGTATCAACCATTTCAGCGCGTAAGCCAGGATTAGCAACCTGCGTTATACCATCATCATAATCCCGTTCAAACGAATTGGGCGCACGGTGAGCACGTCCATAGAGCGCTTTGAAAGTCGTTTTAGGTGTTGCCTGCCAGATCAGTGCGCCGCGCGGGCTTAAGCGGCTGTTAATCCAACTGTTGAAATCGTAGCGTAAGCCGGCAGTTGCTGAAAGCGTATCGGTAATGCGCCATTCATCCTGGATATATACCCCTGTGCGTACCATCGAGCTTTTAATCAATAGATTGCTGTCTTCCGAATTATCCAAATTATGGTACGTTTGCTTGATGCGTGTATTGTATTGATACTCGACCCCTAGCATCAGAGTATGATGAGTTAACGCCGTAGAAAGTAAGCGCAGTTCCGCACCATGCCAATCACTTGGTCCGGTCGACAATGTCCGTTCGCCACTATAGATTAAAAGACTATCCCAGTCGTATTTGCCCAAAAATAACCTGCCCAACACGTTAAGTGTATTGTTGGCAAAATTGTCGTTGTACTGGATTTGTGTGTTTAAGCGGCGATCCCGTACAAATTGTCCGGCAACCAGCGGATCAGAAAAATAAGAGCCCGTAGGATCTTCCTTCTTACGATCACCATAGACAAAATCAAATGAAAGCGGGCCACGCGATACATTTGCAAATACTTGCTTGACATTTTCACCATCCAAGCGATGTGCGATACCTGAAATATTTGTCTCGCCATAATCAAAGAAGCGGTCTGCTCCCCGTGCCTGCAAGGCTGAAAAGGAAATGATTGCATCAATGCCATTATCGAATTTTTTACCAAAAGTCACGCGCTCTTGCGGCATAGTTTCAGCAGTTTGATACGAAGCGGAAAGCTCGGCGCCTTTCACATCAGATCCTTTGCGGGTAATGATATTGACCACACCCAGCATGGCATTTTGACCATAGACAGCGCTACCAGGCCCGGGGATAAATTCAATCCGCTCAATCAAATCGATATCAAGTGGAAAATCACGTCCCACCGGCCCTTGGTCATAGGTCGCATCGTTGATGCGATTGCCATTGATCGTCACCAACACACGTGTATTAAAATCCCCTGGCAATCCAAAACCGCGCACGCCTAAAAAATCATATTGATAATCATACGTCGTATGAATGCCGGGAAGACTGGCCAATGCTTCATTTAATGTGCGCCAGCCGTAGTTTCTGATATCCTGACGTGTAATGACAGTAACTGCGGCAGCAACTTGCTGTTGTTTTTGTTCGTACTTGGAAGCTCCTACGATACTGACATTCATCAATTCTTCCAGACTCATCTGTTCCAAATGTTTGGTTGCCAAAACAGGAGGAGCAACGATAATAAAAAAACCGAATAGCAATCCCCTCTTAACAGGGAAATTGCTACTGAATACACTAAATTTTCGTGGCATGTATGGATAAACAGGGCTAATTTTCGAATGCCCCGATTTAAACATGCCCGGTTACGAATGAAAGAATAGAGAAATAAGGCTTTATCCGCCTAATTTATTGCATTCCGCAAACTTATCGGTTTAACCGGAGAATACAGCAACAATGAACCATCCATTGGGTAAAATTTTTGTATCGTTTATACCAATGAATTTTACTTTCTGAGAAATCAAAGATCGCACAAAGATCGAATCGAGGGTACTGAATTTAAGATTAGGGTGAATCTCATTTCGGCTGTTATCTTATAACCCCAGGAATCCTCCCGATTGGTGATCCCATAATTGCGCATAAAGCTGATTGTTTGCGATCAGTTTGGCATGACTACCCTGTTCGACGATGTGACCTTTGTCAAATACGATAAGCCGGTCCATCGCAGCGATGGTGGATAGCCGGTGTGCGATCGCGATCACCGTTTTGCCTTCCATGAGTTGATACAAGCTTTGCTGGATACTGGCTTCTACCTCGGAATCCAGAGCGGAAGTGGCTTCATCCAGCACCAGAATGGGTGCATTCTTCAGCAATACCCGCGCAATGGCAATGCGTTGACGCTGTCCGCCGGAAAGCGTAACACCGCGTTCTCCAACATGCGCATCGTAGCCGGTACGGCCTTTGATATCGCGTAATGCTTGGATAAACTCATGTGCCTGCGCCTGCTTGGCGACCGCAATCATTTGTGCATCCGTTGCATCCGGCCTGCCGAATAAAATATTGTCACGAACCGAACGATGGAGTAACGACGTATCTTGCGTCACCATGGCAATATTGGCACGCAAGCTATCTTGCGTAACGGTACGAATATCCTGGTCGTCGATGGCGATATGGCCCTGTTGAACATCATAGAAACGCAACAACAAATTGACAAATGTTGACTTGCCCGCACCTGAACGGCCAACAATGCCAACTTTCTCACCAGCGGCAATATGCAAATTGAGGCCGGAAAAGATAGAAAGCGATGCCTGTTGCTGCGGGTGATAGGAAAAAACAACCCGATTGAAATCAATCGTACCTTGCGGCACTTCCAGATCAGTTGCATCGGGCGCATCCGTGATGAGCTGCGGCCGCGAAATCGTGTTCATGCCATCTTGCACAGTCCCCATATTTTCAAATAGCGCGTTGACTTCCCACATGATCCAATGCGACATACCCGTCATGCGAATCGCCAGACTCATGACGATGGCGATCGCGCCAGGGCTGATGTCGCCTTGCTGCCATATCAACAATCCCAACGCGCCGGTTGCAAAAACCATCAGCATATTGATCGTCCAAACACTGAAGTTCAACCCGGTTGCCAGGCGCATTTGCGGATACACCGTAGCCATAAATTCTTCCATACCGGATTTTGCATAAGCTGATTCCCGCTGGCTCTGGGAAAACAGTTTAAGCGTCAAAATATTGGTGTAACTGTCGACGATACGCCCGGTCATCAATGCGCGCGCGTCAGCTTGCAAGGTGGAAACGCGCTTTAAACGCGGCACAAAATACGACAAAATGCCGATGTATAAAAACAACCAAACCAGTATTGGCAGGCACAGATAGGGATCGGCTTTGACCACTAGAAACAAAGTGGTAGTGAGATAAACCGTCACAAACAAGATCACATCGAGTAGTTTTAGCACTGTTTCACGTACTGCCAGCGCAGTTTGCATCACTTTGGTAGCAATCCGGCCACTAAATTCATGCTGAAAAAACGCGTAGCTCTGATTGAGCAGATAACGATGCGACAGCCAGCGTACACGCATCGGAAAATTCCCCATCAGCGCCTGGTTGATTACGAGTGCATGCATTAGCACCAATAGCGGAATCCATATCAGAGTGAAGATTGCCATGCCCAGCAGAATGGGCCATTCGCTCTCCAAGAAATGTTCAATTTTTTTTCCTGCCAGCCAATCAACCATTTGTCCGAGCACGCTGTATAACAGGGCTTCGCTGACAGCCAGGAGAGACGTCAATAGCGCGAGCAGTACCAGATAAGATTCAATTCCACGAATATAGTGGCGACAAAATTGATACAACCCTTTGGGCGGCTCAACCGGATGCTCCGGCGGGTAAGGAGAAATCAGGCGTTCAAAGAAACCAAACATACTCAGTCATACTTCTTATTTAACTACTGCTTAGTTGCTCAAAGATCCTAAATCCAGCCACATAAGTACCAATGGCGGAACCCAGCGTAGAAAAAATAAAAATCAGTAATATGCGCGTGACCTGATTATTCCACCAGCCTTTCAAAGTGGTGGTGTCGGCTCTAAGCCGATTAAAATCTTCTACTTTCGGTTTACGCAAGTAAGCCTCTACTGCCGCAACTACCATTCCTGCACCTATGGTTGGATTTAAAGATGTCAACGGCGCTGCCAGAAACGCAGTCACTATCGACAGCGGATGAGCAAAAGCGATCGCTGCTCCTATAGCTGATAAGCCACCATTAATTACAATCCAATCTATTACCATGGCAGTGCCTATTTCCGGGCTGCGCATAAACCCAATGACAAAACCTGTAAGAATAAGCGCAACAATCATCCAGGGAATATATTTGAACCAGCGGGAGGAGGACGGAATAATCTCGAGTTGTGCAATTCGCTCATCCGCATTGACCATATTTTGCGTTCCAAGCTGCTGCGTCATTCCATTTAGGTGACCGGCACCAACCACGGCCAAGATATGCTGGTATTTGTTTTCCTGGCATTCCTTAATGAGGCGAGCAGTCATGTATTCGTCGCGTTCACTGATTAGTGGGCGGAACAAGTCTTTCTCATTTTCTGCAAACTGTGAAAAAGAACTTTCGAGAACATCGCCTTCTTTTAACCGTTCAATTTCAGCTTCACTGAATTTTTCTTTACTGATCACGCTGGCGATCAAGCCTGCAAACAAGTTTATGCGTTTCCACCACGGCACGCTCCGATAAATCCGCTTCATAGTTGTGCCAATTTCACGATCGATTAGCAAAACCGGTAATTTTTCAGCTTGTGCATCTTTAATCGCAACACGCATTTCGGCACCTGGTTCAATACCGAATTGATCTGCCATACGTTGCTGAAAAGCGCCTAATGCAAGACTAGCCGCAACCATACTCGCTTGGCCATTTTTGATTACCTGAAACAAATCCATTTTGGCCATAGCATCAGGATTAACGATAACTTTGTGACGACTCGGACATAATTCAACAGCCACGGCATCATATTTTCCTGTAGCGATTAACTCCTTTACCTTGTCTGCGCTGGCTTTTGAAACATGTGCAGTTCCTAACAAGGTAATATTGCAATTATTCACCGTTACGGTTTTGATCGGTTCAACTTGCTCATGATTCTGTTTCAATAAAGCAACATCATATTCTTCTATATTATTCATCGACTCGTATTTAAGGATATTAGAAAGATCAAGCGGCGTACTATAAATTAATTGGGAGTTATCCGGTCAATAATTCAAACAAAATTCGATGTCACATTTGCAAGATATTTTCATTTTCCAGCTCCATAGCACCGACAATATATAGCCAATCATTTGAATTATAATGATAAATTCAGAACGCCATTTATTTCCCAATCATTGCATCTATCATTTGTTCTGCAAAATTTCTCCGGCATGATTTAACAACGATGCAAGGCAGGAAACATAAATAACAGTGTACAATTTGCAATAGTGTAAAAATAAAGAAATTTTATACAACCAGGCACTTGTAAAAAAGACTTGCGAAAAGGAGTGGATGTGATGAAACGACCCATTACGGCAGTATTATTGTTGACTGTTGCCTTGATACTACCGAGCTGCGCAGCATCTCCAGAAAATTCTCATGCGTCGTATGTGACATCGTCACAATTTCAAACATATAGCTGTGAAGAACTGTTAGCGGAAATTGAGCGTATTCAAACCAGGGTTAATCAACTCACAGGCAAACCCAACGACAAAACTCCGGCCAAAGATCAGTGGGTTTTGGGCACTGATCTGTCCCTTTCCTGGGCGGCATTGTTTGCACTCAGTGGAACCAAGGAACAGGAAGCTGAGTATGTGCAATTGAAAAGTGAATATGATGCAATCCAACAATGGGCAGTCGCAAAAAAATGCCCGGGCATCATTCCACCAGCCGATAACCCCCCTGAATTTGATCCGAATTTAGTTGAAGAATCCAGATCGGATAGAGCAACCAGTCGATGATAATATCTCTAGCCTAACTAACAATGGCAGCGATCACATAAGCCTGGCCCGTTTTAATGCACGATGTTTGGTGAGGTACCGAGGAGTCCAACCATAAGGTATTTTGTACACAAAATGATAACGTGCAACATGGTAACTAGGATCAAAGCCATAAAAATTTAATTGCATTTCATTCAGTTCTTCATTGCGATATTCCTGCAGAGGTTTCTCCTGTTCGTCTACCTGGCGCTGGTATTGCTTCTTACTCAGCAATTCAGAAAACTCCGGATCAGTTGCAATGGCTTCCGCAACGCACCTGATTTTTTTCTTAAAATCTTCCCTGTTCATTGCAAAACAATCATCGATCAATCCGTTATCACGCGCTTCCAATGCACTAATCGGAAAACGATTTTGCATAATATGCTTGACTTGGCGCTCGTTGACTCGCCGCGGTAGAAGATAAGTCCAGTATTCGGAACCATAAAGATTGCCCATATTTTTATAATGCGGATTCAAAATAACACTTTCGCGAGCAAAAACATAATCAGCAGCTAACGACAGAAAAACACCACCCGCACCGGCATTGCCCTGCAAAGCAGCAATGGTAAGTTGGCGATCAGTGGTGATAATGGCATGCACTAAATCATTCATGGCATTAATATTGCGCCAGGATTCATCAGCAGGACTGATGGCATTCTCGATATGATTGAGGTGAATACCGTTACTCCAAAAATCAGATCCCCCCATCAGCACGATAACTCGAATATCGCGCTCAATCGCTTTTAGATAAACATCGTGCAAACGCTTGCATTGCTCACTATCCATAGCGCCGTTATAAAATGTAAAGTAAAGAAAGCCAATATTATTGTGCTGCTCAAACCGGATGTCCCGATATGTATCGTCGAATGGCATGCAAAAAGGATCATAAGACACTTCAGGTACATCGGTAAGGTAATCCTGCAACACAGTCGTAGCAGCAAGTTTTAAAACTGGTTCAGTATCATTTTTTGGTTTTAAATGTCCGATCCATACCGCACCATCCACGGTAGCCCGGCAGATGGCATTATTGCGTTTGGCTACAACTGTCCCAGGTTCACCTGTTAAGTACTGTTCACGGCAGGCATCAAACAGATAATAAGATTTGCCAAAAAGGGTATCCAGAACACCCGGAAAACCATCAGCGGCATGTATTTTTCGCAATACTCCAAGGGTGTTATCGTGCTGCCAATCAATCCTCCGATCAAGCTGTCGCATCGGCGCATGCAATCGGCCCAGTACATCTACGCGCGAGTAATCTAAAGGAACCGGTTTAAATGTGCCCGATTCGAATCGCCTTACTGCAGCCAATACAGCGGTGGTTGCAGCTTCAGTCACTTCCTGGCGGTACATACTGCTTTTCGTGGTAAACCGCATTGGAAATTTTTCCGCTGCCCAGATATCACCAGCATCCATTTCGGCATTGGCTTGTAATACAGTGACTCCCCACTCCCGATAACCATTCATAATCGCCCAATCCAACGCCGCAGGACCGCGATCACCGATAATTCCAGGATGAACAACGAAACATGTCAATCTACGCCAGACTACTTCTGGAATGGCACGCTTCAAGAACGGCGCAACAATCAATTCGGGCTGAAACAATTCGACTGCTTGCTGAGTTACGCTATCATTAATATCAAATTCAATCGATATATCATGCCCGCAACGCTTCAATTCCACGAATAAACGCTGCGCCAAGCTATTGAAACTATGTGTAAGAAATAAAATCTTCAATGAAGTTGTTTAACGGAAGAATTCAAAGTTGCGGAAACACTCAAACAATGACCACCAGCCATTATTTCAGATTCCAAACGCAAGCGGCCATCACTTTTAGATGCATCGCTCTTTGGACAATTATTTCAGACTATGTTCTATTAATATGATCCTGCTCTGTCAACCACAAAGTTTTCACATAAGATTGATTCAAAGCAAGCCATTGCAATGCAATGATTGCACTGGCGGAATTAATTCTGCCTGATTGTAACATTCCGAGCGCTGCATCCAATGTGACGACATGAACCTTAATATCTTCACCCTCTTCACGGGCGCCATATATACCGCCTGCTTGCGATGTATCAACTCGGCCACAAAATAAGGCAATACGTTCTGTAGTGCCGCCAGGACTGACCAAAAAATCATACAATGGAATCAGATTACTGATGGAACAATTGGCTTCCTCGAGACTTTCTCGTGTAACCACTTCCACAGCCGTTTCCCCGGCATCAATCATACCCGCTACAATTTCCAACAACCACGGACCACCTGATGCAGCCAGTGCGCCAACACGAAATTGCTCAATCAGAATGACTTCGTTACGAATGGGATCATAGGGTAAAACCGCTGCCGCATGGCCACGCTCGAAAATTTCCCGCACCAGCGTCTGGCTCCAATTACCATTGAATAACCGGTGACGTAAGCGATAGCACTCGAGGCGGAAAAACCCTTCGAAACAAACTTTTTTTTCCAGAATTTCCACATCAGTATTCGTCATTTCTACATCCTATAAAGCCAAATAACCTAATACTAACGTGAATCCGCTTACTAAAGACGAACCACTGAAAACTTAATATCTACTGCAATCCCAATGAATCAAGGTCAATATCCTCCTCATCATTTTCAAAATCATCTTTAGTAGCTTCAAATTCATCAATTATTTTTGCAAACCGGCCGACAGGAATCTTGCTATCCATCAGATCATCATCTTGGTAATTTTCATCTTCAGCCGAATAAAAACCATCGTCATCATCAAAGGAAAGTTCTTTAATCATTACAGCAACCTCCATGCAGTTTTATTAAGAAAGCTTATTGATATCACGTCACGGTCATTGAAGAATTCATAATCAGATACAGTTTTTCCCAGTAATTCTGAAATTTGAATCTAAGGTTACAAACTGAAACTCGATGATTACTTTTAATAATCTCGCCTTGTCATGCTAACAAATAAATAAGAGCAATTTGTATTTATTCAACCCATATCTATTGAAGCAAAGCTTCTATATTGATATTTTCGCAACACATTTAACACTATCAAACTGAAAATAGTACGGAGACATATAAAATTATTTTATTATCCTGCAATCCAATGGTAATAGACTGCTACAGCCAACAAAGCAGTCATTAGAAACTGTCTTATAAAAACGCATAGTTGATTGCTAATATATTAGCAATAGCTTATTGACCAACTTATCAAAAGCAATAGGAAAAATGAAAGAAGAGATCAAACAAAGATTACAAAAAGATGAAACCTGGCAGCGCGGACTCTATATGTTATTTTTCATTATTATCTACAGTATTTCAAAATTTCTAGTAATAGGCGTCATGTTATTTCAGTTCGTTACTATTATTTTAACGGGTAAGATCAATGAACAATTACTGAAATTCGGACAAAATCTTAGTACATATGTTTATCAAATGACTTTATTCTTAACTTTTAACAGTGAACATCGCCCATTCCCATTTAGCGCTTGGCCCAATGGCGCACCCAACCAAGAAATGCATTATTTGGATGAATAGATAGTTACAGCTAAGATTTAATTGATTACGCCCTTAGCACAATTGTTAGCATTAGAAATGAGCGTTTCTGCAGCCTATAAAACAACGCTGCGGGGCACTTAAATTAAGCAAAAAATTCTTCAGGACAAATGGTTATACCTGATTTAATCAGGTATAACCATCGGCTTTATAGAAAAAATTACTGACTATCATTTTCTGGAAAATGCTTCTTCGCTTTTTCGAAAGCTTGTTGCATTGATTTATAAGACTTTCTGAGTCCGGTTTGGATATCTTCCCAAGCGCTTTCCGAGCTGCTTTCAAATTGCTCCCATTTTTTCTTTGCTTCATTTAACTCCACTTCGAGCTCATCAAGGTGTGGCTGGATATTGGCTTGCGCCTCTTTTGCACCCAGATGCATTTGTAACTTGACTTCATCGACGAGTGACTGCAAGTTCTCCATCTCAGCTTGCAATTGTTCTTTCAATGTTTTTTCATTCATTTGATTTTTCTCTTTGTACAATTAATAAACTATAAATTAACAAACACATTTTTTTACAACTGTCCCATATTACACCAACTGTGCGCGTGAGCATTTGAAATTTAGGATGATTGCTACGCTATGATCCCACCACCGAGACACACCCTGCTCTCATAAATAACCACAGACTGACCTGGTGTAACGGCCCATTGATTTTGGGCAAAATCTATCTCACAGCAATCATGATTAAGGCTTGAAATCGTACATAGCGCATCAACTTGACGATAACGAGTCTTGGCCGAATAAACCCAATTACAATGCGGCTGCTTTCCACTAATCCACGTTAGATCCGCCGCTTTCAGAGACGAGCGGAAAAGGTCGGGGTGATTGTGGCCTTGCGCCACGACCAATACATTTCTGCTGATATTCTTGGCGGATACATACCACGGTTCTTCACTACCGCTTCGTGTTCCGCCGATTCCCAGTCCTTGCCGCTGCCCAATCGTATAGTACATCAACCCCATATGCTGACCGACTACTTTGCCTTCAGGCGTTTGAATTTCTCCCGGTTCGCGGGGAAGATAGCGATTCAAAAATTCCCGGAATGGACGCTCGCCGATAAAACAAATGCCCGTACTGTCCTTTTTAGAAGCATTCGGCAACTTTAGCTGCCGCGCAATGTTACGCACATCACGCTTATACAGATGGCCAATTGGAAATAAGGTATTGGCCAATTGCGCTTGGTTCAACCGATACAAAAAATAGCTTTGATCTTTGGTGCCATCTTCACCTTTCAATAATTGAAACATGCCATCAACTTTCCTCACCTGCGCGTAATGGCCCGTCGCGATACAATCCGCGCCCAGTTGCGTGGCATGATCGAGAAAAGCTTTGAACTTAATCTCAGCATTGCACAACACATCAGGATTAGGCGTTCGTCCAGCTTGATACTCAGCAAGAAAATGTGAAAAAACGCGATCTTTATATTCAACTGAAAAATTCACCACTTCGATTGGAATGTCCATGACATCCGCAACGGATACCGCATCCAGAAAATCCTGACGGGAAGAACAATAGGTTTCAGTATCATCATCTTCCCAGTTTTTCATGAACAAACCGACTACATCATAGCCTTGTTGTTTCAACAAATAAGCGGCTATGGATGAATCCACACCGCCTGACATACCTACAACTACACGTTTGTTCTTCATTGACTCAAGACTCATAACAAGTCAGCAACTCAAGTGGATAGCGTTTGCCAGCAATATGATCCTGAATACACTGCATGACCAGCGGACTACGATGACGGTGTTGTGCCTGATTGATTTCATCCAAACTAAACCATTCCGCACGCAAAATTCCATGATCCAAGGTACGCGTAGGATCGTGGCTTGTGACATGGCCACAAAATGCAAAACGTAAATAGGTTGCATCTACACGCTGTGAGTGCCATTGGTAAATACCGAGTAAATATTCGGGCACGAAAGTATATGCCGTTTCTTCCAACGTTTCCCGTATGGCACCATGCATAATGGATTCACCTGGATCCAAATGCCCGGCGGGTTGATTTAAAAACAAGCCGCAACCGTCCTCCGGTTCTTCTTCCACCAGCAGGTATTTGCCTGCGCGTTCAATAACGGCTGCTACCGTTACATGCGGTTTCCATATCATGGTTTTTCTTGTCTCATTTAAACCTCAATAATTTCTGCTAGCAGAAATTATATTTATACTACCCATTTGAAATTTTAATTATCGCATTGGTACTGTAAATTCGGTTGACATTCGTCAGCTAGCCGCAAGTTAAATCGATAAAATCAAGAAAATCAATAGTCATCAACGATAGATTCCAGAGCATATTAATTGAATCCCATGAAGATTTATATGGGATAATTTCATAAGTGCTTAACAGAAAATCCAGGACACTACAGTCGTTTTATAAATGCTTTTGTTCAAAACCACAAACAGGGTCGTTGATTTATGTTTTTAATTGATTTTATTCTTCACATTGACAGGCATCTTCAGCAACTTTCTTCGGAATATGGATTGTGGATTTATGGAATTCTCTTTCTGATTATTTTTTGTGAAACTGGACTTGTTATTTTGCCTTTACTGCCTGGTGATTCATTATTGTTTGCAGCGGGATCACTTGCATCGTTAGAAAATTCGCAACTCAATCCGCATGTTTTATTCATTGGATTGTGTATTGCCGGCATATTGGGAGATTCGGTAAATTACTGGATAGGAAAAAAAGCCGGACCGAAAGTTTTTTCTTCACAAGACTCGCGATTCTTCAAACGTGAATATCTCGACAGGACCCATGCTTTTTACCTTAAATATGGCGCCAAAACGATCATTATCGCGCGATTCATTCCCATCATTCGTACCTTTGCACCCTTTGTTGCAGGTATCGGAACGATGCCTTACCGTACTTTCATAACGTATAACATTGTTGGTGCCATACTTTGGGTTGGCATCTTCGTATACGCTGGCTTTTATTTCGGACAGCTTCCGATGGTGCAACAAAACTTCAAGCTTATTATTCTGGCAATTATTATTTTGTCGATAACACCGCCAATCATTGAATATCTCAAACACCGCCATAACAATCAAAGAAATGCTCGCAATTAATCCCGACAATCATGAATATCGGCACCTGCAATAATCTTACTAATACCAGATCAGAGTCCCAGTACACAATAAATTGATTCCAGCAAAAAGGTAAAATCGTGGAAACTTCAAATAGCCGCATTCATCGCGCTTTTGCACAATGGACCAGCATTGCTTACCGCTATGCTTTCTGGGTACTGTTAATAGCGTTAGTGGTTACCGTCATGAGCGGCATTTATATTGCACGTAACCTCGTCATGAACACCGACACGACCGACATGCTATCGGAAGAGCTGCCGTTTCGCGTTAATCTGAAGCATTACAACAAAACATTCCCGCAAGATATTGAAACGCTGCTGATCGTGTTGAATGCACCGACACCCGAACAAGTGCGCTCAGCAACCGAGCGATTAGCCAGACAGCTTAAACAAGATAGTGAAAATTTTTACGAGGTTTATTCTCCGCGTGTCGATGATTTTACTGCCCGTAATGGCTTGCTCTATCAAAGTATTCCAGAACTTGAACGTATCACCGACAGCCTGGCGACCGCTCAACCTTTGATTACCCGTATTACTCAGGACCCTACGCTGGCTGCTTTTACTGATGTTCTCACCGGCGCGGTTGACGAATTGAACAAGGGGCGCAACATTGAACTACGCCCAGTGCTAGAGGGAGTGAATTCAACATTAGAGGCCCGTCTCAATGGATCCCCGAAAGCATTGTCATGGCAGACTATGTTCAGTGGTGAAGCACAGAAAAATACTTATCAAGAACTCATTATCGTAAAACCAAAACTCGATTATTCTCAGCTTTTTCCAGCCGAACAATCCATCGCCGCTTTATACAAAGCGGCCGAAAGTGTGGGTATCAGCGATGCAAGTCCAGTGCGTTTACGCATCACCGGGGAAGTCGCGCTCGCGGAGGATGAACTCAACAGTTCGTTACGTGGTATGGAATATGCCGGCATCATCACGTTTATCCTGGTTGCATTAGTTCTCTATTTTGCCATGCGCTCAGGAGGATTAATTCTTAATATATTGATTTGCTTGTTGATGGGCCTCATTCTCACGGCAACATTTGCTACCGCCGCAGTCGGTCATCTGAACTTGATCTCAATTGCCTTTGCAGTATTGTATATCGGCCTGGGAGTGGATTTTGCCATCCATTTCCTGCTGCGGTATCGTGAAATGGTACACAACGGTCTGCCACTTACCGAAGCTATCCGCGCTTCCAGCGGTGACGCCGGGGCGGCCCTTACGGCATGTGCCGTCACCAATGCGATTGGCTTTTATGCATTCATACCTACCGATTATCGTGGCGTGGCCGAACTTGGCATCATTTCCGGTACCGGCATGATCATTAGTTTATTGGTTACTTTTACCATTGGCCCGGCACTGTTACGGTATCTACCGGAACGCAAATCTGCCCATTCAAATATAAAGAGTTCAATAGGTAAAGTACTGGAGTTTTCTTTAAAGTGGCGCAGGTTTACTTATGGTGTAACTTTGATAGCAACGCTCGCAGCTCTGACGTTATTGCCACAAGTACGATTTGACTATAATTTATTGAACATGCAGGACCAACAAGGCGGTGCCGTGCAAACCTTCCGCGAATTGCTGGCGGATCCTGATCTTTCACCCTGGCATGTTGCGGTATTGGCCGACAACAGCCAGGAAGCTGAAACTTTAGCTCGGCAACTCACTCAATTACCTGAAGTTAGCAGGGTCGTAACCATCCGGGATTTTGTACCGACGGAACAGGAAGAAAAATTTTCACTGATTAAGGAAATGGCATTAACGATTGGGCCCCTTGCCACCGTTTCACAAACCTCGCATGCAAATGATGATCCGTTAGCAAAGCAGTATAAGGCGCTGATCGAACTTAACGCAGCCCTACAGCAATTTGCTTCCACACATCCTGATCATCCAGTAACGAAAACCATACGCGCGTTTAAAGCATCACTTGACACCTTGTTCACTCGGCTTGAGCAGTACCGCAATGACGAAAAAAGCCAATTACTTCATGCCATAGAACAAGACTGGCTTGCCATGTTACCGCTGGCTTTGCAAAGCTTGCGTACCGCTACCGAGGCCACGCCATTTGAAGAAAAAGATCTTCCTATTTTACTGAGCAAGCGTTGGCACAGCGATACAGGGGAATACCGCTTAGCGGTCTACCCAGTAGAAGATCTGAATGACAATAATGCACTGCGCCGCTTCGTACATGCTGTACAACAAGTAGCGCCACAAGCTATCGGAGCCCCGGTGATCAGTTTGGAAGCCGGTGAAGCAGTGGTACAGGCATTTATTGAGGCATTTTCACTGGCACTGGTTGGCGTGGTAATCACTCTGGTGTTGCTACTGCGCAGCATCCAATACACCTTGTTGGTGTTATTGCCACTCTTACTGTCAAGCCTGTTCACTGCGGCGCTTACCGTGCTGCTCGATACACCCTTCAATTTCGCCAATATTATTGCATTGCCATTATTACTCGGTTACGGAATCGACAGCAGTTTGCACATGGTGCATCGCAGCCTAAACAGTAAGCTGGCCAGTGAAATCCTCATTCACAGCAGTACTGCCCGTGCCATCTTTTATAGCGCATTGACCACTTCAGTCAGTTTTGCAAGTCTCATGCTGTCATCACACCAGGGTACCGCCAGTATGGGAATACTGCTTACAGTGGGGTTAACATTTACGCTTATTTGTACACTGGTGATACTACCGGCCTTGTTGCACATTCCATCATCACAAGGGAATCGCTAGAGTCGCGCTTCTTTATCCAGAAAATAAGCCTAGTCGCGATCTTTTGATACTGGAATATCCTTGGCGGAATCCGCAAGGGGACGAATCGGCGCAATCATGTCTTCACCACCTAATGGCGTGTCAATACCCTGAGCAACATGGCTTTTACGGTAACCATAAAGAAAATAAAAAATCAATCCAATTCCAGACCAGATTGGAAATACCAACTTGGCATCGGCGGGTAAAAAGAAAAAAAGTGTAATACAACCAATCACAGCAAGCGGTCCTATCAGCCAAATTCCTGGTGCTTTAAAGGGTCGTACGCGATGCTTTTCTTTGATGCGCAAAATCATCACCGATAATGCCACAACCATAAAGGCGAACAATGTGCCGGAATTGGATATGTCCGCTAACTTTCCGACTGGAAAAAAAGCTGCGGCTATGGTCACACCGACACCCGTTACGTAAGTCACAATATGCGGAGTTTTAAAGCGTGTATGAATACGGCTTAATATTTCAGGCAGCAAACCATCGCGTGACATCACGAAAAAAATGCGGGTTTGACCGTAAAGCATCATCAAAACCACCGATGGCAATGCTAGAAAAGCCGTCAAACCAAGCAAGTTGCCAAATTTCTCCCATCCAATTTCACGCAAAACCAGTGCCAGCGCTTCGCGGGAACATACCAACGGCTGTTGCCCAACAGCGGCCAACGACTGGCATTGCTCTGCCAATACCAATGAGCCTGGCACTAACCCTTTACCTGTTTCATCCAGTAATGGCTGTGCACCAATTGAGCCAATCGCACCTGCCGAAATCAGCAGATAAAAAACCGTGCAAATCCCTAACGAACCGATCAATCCGATCGGCACATTGCGATGCGGATCTTTGGTCTCTTCAGCCGCTGTCGAAACGGCATCGAATCCGACATAAGCAAAGAAAATTGATGATGCGGCCGCAATAACGCCGGTTTCACCCAGAGGCAGGAAAGGCTGAAAATTGTCAATATTCGCGACCGGCAACGTTAGTGCGATAAAAAGTGTCAATGCCGCAATTTTGATCGCAACAAGAACAGCATTAAATGCAGCACTTTCTCGTGTACCTACGACCAAAAGACCAACTACAAGAATGCAAACGAAAATCGCTGGCAGATTGATGATACCTCCGGCAAAAGGCCCGTTGGCCAAAGCAAAGGGAATTTTGATTCCCAACGAATTATCAAGCAGTCCAACAAAGTAACCCGACCAACCCACAGCAACCGCACTCGCTGCCACCGAATACTCGAGCATCAATGCCCATCCCACCAGCCACGCTACGAGCTCGCCCAAAACCGCGTAGGAATAAGTATACGCAGACCCCGAAACGGGAACCATCGAAGATAGCTCGGAATAACAAAGCGCTGCGACGATACAAACAAGACTGGCGATGACAAACGATAACATCATACCGGGGCCAGCTTTTTGTGCTGCTTCAGCCGTCAAAACAAAAATGCCGGTGCCAATAATCGCGCCAACGCCCAATAACGTTAATTGCCATGCACCCAATGAACGATGCAAACTTTTCTTTTCTGCTGTAGCCAGAATGGCATCCAGTGATTTTACGCGCCAGAAAATCATGACCTCTTCCTTTTCGTTAATACCTTCGAAATTCTGGGGGCATAGTGTACAAGAAATGATGGTCTCATAAAGATAAAATGAAGTCGTGCAACAAACACCATTGCCTGACAACTGACGCTACGGTTGATAATGACTACTCATCGTAAATTGTCACTAGATTCCGAAATTGGAAGCAATTGTAGTATCAGAAAATTGCCCCGAAGCTTTGGCACCGATTTTCATCTATAAGGCTTAAAAACCTTGGAACCCGGATAATAAATTTTGCCCCACTTAACTAAAGCTTCCAGTACCGCTCTTAAATCCTCACCTTTTTTTGTCAAACTATATTCATAACGTAGCGGTTTCTGTTGATAAGCTTGCTGCACTACAATTCCAGCCACCTCCAATTTTTTCAGCCGATCCGCCAAGATATTAGTGGCTATCCCTTCGGGTGATGTGAGCAACTCTTGATAGCGTTTCTTACCCAGCAATAAATCACGAATAACCAACAACGTCCATTTATCCCCAAGCTGATCCAATGCACAGGCAATCGGACAACATGAACGCTCAAAACTAGGTTGATCCAAATTCTCATTCATCAAATGCTAGCCTCATCTTGCCTATAAAGTAATCATCCAACAAAGCATACTGTAAAACATTAACTTGCAATCTGCAAGTCTTCATTGTAAAGTTTCTTGTGACTTGCAAGTTACATTAATTCCATGAACAACAACGAGGACCACTAACATGCTCAAGCTGTACCAATTCGAACGCACCTGGGGCATCCCCAACTTAAGCCCCTTTTGCTGTAAAGTCGAAACTTATTTACGCATGGCTAACATCGATTACGAAATCAAGCCAGCACTTCCACTGCGCGCACCAAAAGGCAAATTGCCTTATATTGAAGACAATGATCAGAAATTAGGTGATTCGCGTTTTATTGTCCCTTATCTTAAATCAGCTTATCACGATTTGGATCAAGAGCTAAATGAAACGCAGTTGGCTGCCTCTGTTGCCATGCAGCGCTTGCTTGAAGAGCATTTATTCTGGGTTGCGCTGTATTCCCGCTGGCAATACAACGATGAAAACTGGCAAGTCAACAAGCAGGCTATTTTTGGGAAACTGCCAATCATCATCCGCGACGTTATCGCCAACCGCACGCGTAAAAAAATTCAGCAGCAAATTCTCGGTCATGGCACGGGCAGACACCAAGCAGATGAAATCTTCACGCTCGGCAAGCAAGATGTTGATGCACTCGCTGCAAGTCTCGGCGACAAACCGTATTTCCTAAACGACCAGCCCACCACGTTAGATGCCTCGGCGTTTGGCTTACTGGTCAATATCATTGCGTGCCCTATCGAATCACCGCTAAAAGAGTACAGTTTATCCAAAGATAATCTGGTTCATTATGTTGAACGAATCATGCAGGCATACTATCCCGACTTGCAAATGGCCTAAAATCGCACACTTGGATTATCAATAAATTTGCTCCGTGCGCCCTGCACCCATCCCCGCGGCAAAACCACGGGGAATTACAAGTTAACCCTATGAGATTTCCCTATCTACAACCTATACCACATTCCTGATGTGGTATATTCTTTCGGCTTTACGCTGTCCGGTTGAAGTTGGTGGCAATAAAGCGCTTCGCAGCAAGCGATAGGTATTTATTACGCTCTTCAATCTGCTGGTTTTCAGTCCATTTGTTCCTCAAGGAATGAGATTCAACCGGAGGAAATTAAAAGAGAAATAATAGTTATTTGCAGTGATGGTAACGGGTCAACCAATGATAAACAGAAACATAAGCAGTGCTTGCAGTGTGCAGTAGACAAACAGTTACATCAAATTGAATTTTAATACTTATTTTGGAGAAAAGCGGTATGGCTGATCCGGTTTTTAATTTTGTAGCGACCAATCCATTTGGTCTAAGTAATGCAGGTATTGGTTATGATGCTAATGCCATTTTTACTGATATCGACGGTGATGGTGATCAGGATGCCTTCATAGGCAATAGTGATGGCAGTACGTTGTTTTTTAGAAATACAGGGACAGCCAACAATCCAGTATTTGCTGCTCCCATTACAAATCCATTTGGTTTACGGGATGTGGGTTTTGATTCCAGCCCAAGCCTTGTGGATATTGACGGTGATGGTGATCAGGATGCCTTCATAGGCAATAGTGATGGCAATACGTTATTTTTCAGAAATACAGGAACAGCCAGCAATCCAGTGTTTGCTTCTCCCACTACAAATCCGTTTGGTTTTAAAGCTGTACATTATGCTGCTGTACCGACTTTTGCAGATATCGACGGCGATGGTGATTGGGATGCTTTTGTAGGTGATTATTATGGTACCGTACATTTTTTCAAAAATGTCGGAACAGCGAAAAATCCAACATTTGCTGCTCCGATAACTCAGCCGTTTGGTCTGAGTGCGAATTATTTTGCTGATCCTACTTTTGTCGATATTGATAACGATGGCGATTTAGATGCCTTTATAGGGAGCCGGGCAGGGCCATTTAGTCGTGGTGGTGACGATGAGACTCATTTTTTCAGGAATATAGGGACTGTCAGCAATCCGAAATTTTACTTTGCTGCGTATAATCCTTTTGGTTTAAAGGGGGCAGACCCTAATTTTGTTGATATTGACGGTGATCGTGATTTAGATGCATTTACAGACAGATTTGATGGTAATACTGATTTTTTCAAAAATACAGGAATAGGTTTTACGCCAGAATTCAATTCTGGATCCGCGCTTTTCCCTCGAGATAATGTAGGTAGGAATCCCAACCCCAGCTTGGTCGATATTGACGGTGATGGAGATCTGGATGCTTTTGTAGGAGATATCTATGGTGATGTAAATTTTTTCAAGAATACGGGAACAGCAAGCAATCCGGTGTTTGTTGCTGCTAACGTTAATCCTTTTGGTTTAAGTAATGTGGGTTATGGTGCTGCCAGCCCCACTTTTGTTGATATTGATAACGATGGTGATCAGGATGCTTTTATAGGTAATTTTAATGGCAATACATTGTTTTTTAGGAATACAGGGACAGCCAACAATCCAGTATTTGCTGCTCCCATTACAAATCCATTTGGTTTACGGGATGTGGGTACTGGTGCCCAACCTGCTTTTGCGGATATCGACGGCGATGGTGATCTGGATGCTTTTGTGGGCGGTAATGATCTGTTCTTTTTCAGGAATATAGGGACAGCCAATAATCCGTCTTTTGCCGCTCCAACAATTAATCCGTTTGGTTTGGGTGGTTTAGAGTTTAACTTTGTCGATTTTGATCGCGATGGTGATTTAGATGCTTTTGCGAGTGATGTTACCGAGGTACTGTTTTTTAAGAACACCGGTACAGTCAATAATCCTGTATTTGCTAAACCTGTTAATAGTCCATTTGGCCTGTCATCGTTTTATGCTAATGCCAGCCCAGTTTTTGCTGATATCGAAGGTGATGGCGATCTGGATGCTTTCATTGGTTTTGATTTTTATTATGCAGGTATCCATGAGGTAGCATTTTTCGTGAATAATCAGGCGCCGAACGTGGCAAATCTGACTGTCGCTGAGAAATACACTAAGAATACGCCACTCAATCTGAAAAATATCGTCATTAGCGACCCGGATAGTCCGAATGTGACGGTGACCTTAACGTTATCTAACAGTGCCGCAGGGAGTTTAAGTACGGCCACGTCGGGCACAGTGACTTCCTCTTACAATGCCAGCACAGGGAAATGGACAGCAAGCGGTGCACTAGCCGATGTGAATACGCTGTTAGCGGGAGTGATTTTTACACCGGCTGCGAATTTTATTGGTACTTTTACAATTAACACCAGTATTTCCGATGGAGCGGCAGAGCCGCTTACCGGTAGCAAAAGTTTCACTGCAGGTGCAGGTGCGTTTCTGGTTAGCACCGCAGGAAACAATATCCTGACGGGCACCTCATCGAATAACGATACTGTCACTTATGTTTCTGCTACCGGGCCGGTTACTGTTTCGTTGAACATCACCACGCAACAAAATACCGTTAATGCAGGATTGGACACCATTACCCAAGTTGAAAATCTCATCGGTAGCGCCTTTGCTGATAATCTGACGGGTAATGTAGCCGATAATGTACTGGAGGGTAAAGCTGGTAACGATATGCTGCTTGGTTGGTCAGGAGCGGATACCATGATTGGCGGACCAGGGAATGACACTTACTTTGTTGAAAATACGGGTGATGTCGTTTATGAGAAGCTCAACGAGGGTACTGATACTGTCAGCAGTCGATTGACCTACATCCTACCAGCCAATGTAGAGAACCTCATATTAACAGGGACAGCGGCGATCAATGGCACGGGTAATAGTGCGGCTAATGTGATTACTGGCAATTCTGCTGCCAACAAATTAAATGGCTTGGCGGGTAATGATATTTTGAATGGTGCAAATGGTAACGACTTGCTCAATGGTGGCGCGGGTACCAATACACTGACAGGTGGATTAGGTAACGATATCTTCAGATTTACGACAAAAGTTCACGCTGATACGGTTGCTGACTATAACGTAGCCAATGACACAGTTCAGCTTGATAATGCGGTATTTACTGCATTGACCGCCACAGGCACGTTGGCCGCCGCACGGTTCAGGGTGGGGGCACAAGCGTTGGATGCCAATGACAATGTCATTTATAACAAAACTGCAGGCACGCTTTGGTACGATGCGGATGGCAATGGCGCAGGCGCTGCGGTACAGATTGCCGTCATTGGCAGCGGATTGAATCTCACCCATGTGGATATTGTAGTGATCTAAGTAAAGCCGGTAATTAAAAAATATAATCCCGCATATAACAAAAAGGAGACTTCAGCATAACCGGCTTTTTGAATAGCTTAGTATTTTTAAGTAATTGATTTTATGAATTACACATACAAAGAAAATTTTAGAAACACCGTTATGCAGAGGTCTCAAAAGAGGAGAAAGAATGAAGCTTGTTAGCCGTCTAATTACGTGGTCATTATTTTGTATTTCAATGCACACAATAGCAGCGCCCGTAGCACCCGTACTGACTTATTCTATCGATGGAACGACTATAACTGTTAGCTGGAATGAAGTTCCCGGCGCAAATCAGTATAAATTGAGCTATGCCCCTGTTCCATACATCGGACCACAGTCGATAGGTACTGTAGATGTAGGAACACAGACGAGTTTTTCTACCGATTTGTGGGAAGGAGCAGCCTTCTACATTGCTGTTCAAGCAGGTGATGATCAAGGTTTTAGTAGATATTCTAATATCGAGAGCTTTACGATTATTCCATCCTCTCCTTCCTCGATAAATCTCTCCGGAAATTGGATGTTCACTGAAACAAGTTCAGGAACTGACTGCGGCAGTGTTCCAAGAAAACTGATTAACGGAATCGTTGAGATTAGTCAATTAAATGATACGGTAACGATAAAATTTCCAGGCGGATCTGTCATCGGTGACATACTGGATAATGAGGAACTGGGAATGTTTGGAAATATCTCCGAAGACGGGGGTGGCACGACTCAAATCGTAATGGACTTCTTTATTACACCAGGAAATCCAAACTTGTCTGGATTTGCAGGATGGACGTGGGTGAATGGGTCAACAGAATGTTCGGGTAGCTCGAATATTTTATTATCAAAATAATGCGGTTATTGCTATAGTTCGATAAAGCTAATAGCTCTTATAAGATCGTAAGCTATATCCATACAATATTAGCCAGAAAATTAGAATGAGCTTTGCAAATCACAGACCAGGATATTGCCGCCAACCGCACGCGTAAAAAAATTCGGCAGCAAATTCTGGGTCATGGCACGGGCAGACACCAAGCTGATGAAATCTTCACGCTCGGCAAGCAAGATGTTGATGCACTCGCTGTCAGTCTCGGCGACAAACCGTATTTCCTAAACGACCAGCCTACCACACTCGATGCCTCGGCATTTGGTTTGCTGGTCAATATCATTGCTTGCCCTATCGAATCACCGCTAAAAGAGTACAGTTTATCCAAAGATAATCTGGTTCATTATGTTGAATGAATCATGCAGGAATACTATCCGGATTTGTACCTAGATCATCAATCCAAATGAATTTGCAACAAAGTGGGATAAAATGAACTCAAACGAATTTATCCGACCTGCTAATCATTATTGATAAAGGAGACTAGCATGCGCATTTTTCTATTTTTAATCACATTTTTTATAACTCTTCCCGCTTTCAGTTGCAATAGCACATTGTTGGATCAGAATTTCCGTAAACTTGCCGCATCAGATACCGTAAATTTGTGTCAAACCTATTCCGGTAAAGTACTGCTTGTCGTCAACACCGCAAGTAAATGCGGATACACACCGCAATACGAAGGTTTGGAAAAATTGCATGAAAAATATCAACAGCAAGGTCTTGTCGTACTCGGCTTTCCCTCTAACGACTTTATGGGACAGGAACCCGGAAGCGAAACGGAAATTCAGGATTTCTGCCGTCTTACGTATGACGTCAAATTTCCGATGTTCGAGAAAACCGCGGTAAAGAAAGAGCATGCTCATCCTTTTTATGTACAACTGGCTGAATTATCAGGTACCTATCCGACATGGAATTTTCACAAGTATCTGATCGGCCGCGATGGCAAGTTCATCGCACAATTCAGTCCGCACACAAAACCCTTTGATCCTACCGTAGTAACCGCCATCGAGCGGGCGTTACAGCAATAACTCAATGAAAAAACAACCGCAATCTTCTTGCGATACATCAGACAAGCAGAAACCAGGAATCAGCATTCTTTCAATCCTGGTTTTATCTTTATTTATAGGACTGATTGCCGGCGCCGGTGTCGACAAGTCGCAAATAGTTCCAATAGCGCTCATTTCAGCAGTCATATTATTTATCAACCGGAACAAAATCGCCGCAAGTGATACCACGCCCTGGTCAAAAAACAATGAACAGCAACACAATCCGACAAGCACCTATATCTGGCCAGAACTAGGACAATTTGCTTGCACAATTTCAGCAGAACCCTATCAAGACACACTTCAGCAATTATTGCAGGAAAATATCATCAACGTTGATGATGATTCGGATCCTATGGCACATATCCTGCAAGCACAACTCATACCCGACAACAGTAATCCTTACGACAGCGAAGTTGTATGGGTCAGCATTCACAATCGCTCTGTCGGCTATTTAAGCCGTAAACATGCCCACAATTTTCTCCGCACACTCAATGAAAAAGGGCTATCCAATCAAATTACCCTTTGTAACGCAATCATTACGAAAAATGATGCGACAAATAGTAAAAAGCCTGGCTATGGTGTAAAGCTCGATATTGAAGCATTTGAATAATATGCTGAAGATAATTTCATTCAGAAAAACAAAAAATGGCAGCGCTTCCCCCGTTTCGATTGACCGCTGCCCACGTCAATTAAACCACTGTTTCCTTTCTGCGCCACGCCATAAATCTAATCAACCCTAGGCCAGCCAGCAGCATGAGATAAGTTTCAGGTTCAGGAATTGGTGGTGGAGGCGGTGGAATAAAAATAGGATTGGGCGTAAATAGGGTATCAGGTGTATATGACAGTATAAATGCTTCTGATACGCCAAGACTGTTAACTCCTCCTCCCATGATTTGCCCATTGTTGTTGATGTGACCAACAACAATACTCTTCCATCCGTCAGCGATGACGGCATCCAATAACGAAAGATCGGTTATCCCGCCATGACTATATAAGAACGCATGAGAATCGCCATTTGCCGTTTCAGCCCATCCCACTGCTTCTCCCGCATCATTGATGCTCAGTGCCTCGCTGAAATATCCACCCAGGGTACCGAGGTTAGTCATATCCGCGCCGTCAGGGCCGGTAATGAACGCGTGGTGATAGAAAATATCGCTGATTTCTCCAACATTTCCCACAACCTGCCCGGAATTGTTGATGTCATTGCCAGCGCTGAAATTACCATTCAACGTACCCAAGTCGATCATGCCTACGCCGTTAGCACCCGTAATAAAAGCATGGCTATCAACGTTAGTATTTCCCCTTTGAGCCCATCCCGTCACCTGCCCGGAATTATTGATTCCAGTAGCAGAACTAGCCTCCCCCCCAAAAGTACCCAAATCCGTTATGCCAATACCGTTAGCACCGGTAATAAAAGCGTGAGAATCATTGCCAATAGGATCACGATCCCCAACAATCTGTCCTGAATCGTTGATGTCAAAAACTTCACCATTAACGCCTAAGTCACCTACATCAGTCATGCCTTTACCGTCAGGGCCCGTTATAAAGGCATGGGAAGAAATTGAATCAAAAGTGGAAGATTCCCCCGCTACTTGTCCAGAATTATTGATCCCACTAGCAAAACTACTGTCGCTTCCACCCAAGGTACCGATATCAGTCATACCTATACCGTTAGGACCTGTTATAAATGCATGATAAGTATCAGTATCATCGATAGCAAAACTACCCGCTATTTGGCCAGAATCGTTCATCGCGCCACCACCCAAATCACCCAATCCTCTAATCGACCAATCCGCATGCGCCATTGCAGAAATTGACGCGACACAAACTCCGGTAAGAAACATGGAAATGTATTTAAGTTTTGTTCGCTTGCATAGAATGCTCATGATGACCTCTTAGAATAAATAGTTTTTACTGCATGGGAGAAACAAGGGAGTGCTGTTATTGATGACTGCGGCAACCTCTCACGGAAAATACTGTAAGCTCAGTTGGCTGTCAATGAGAAATACAAGTGAATCAAAACATAAGTACTTATCTCATCAGCAATAGCCAATTCTCTAATCCGCTTTAACACCTGTCTTTGCACGCCGTTTAGTATGATATTTCTCCAGCCATTTCAGCAGCCATTGCGGCGCATGCGCGCGTTTCCAAGCCCCTGCGGCATATTTATTGGCTTCCGACCAGGTGGGATAAGTGTGAATGGTGGCAAGAATCTTGTTCAACCCCAGGCCATGCTTCATGGCCAGTATAAATTCGGCAAGCAAATCGCTGGCATGCGCACCAACGATACAGACACCGAGAATGCGATCCCTACCGGGCACCGTCAGCACTTTGACAAATCCATGCGCCGCTTCATCCGCAATCGCGCGATCCAGTTCTTTCAAGTCGAAACATGTTACTTCAAAGGCAATACCACGCGCTTGGGCTTGTTTTTCCGATAATCCCACGCGGGCCACTTCCGGATCGGTGAAAGTAGTCCAAGGAACCACCGAATAATCCACCTTGAATGACTTAATATTGCCAAACAAGGCATTGACCGATGCATACCAGGCTTGATGCGCAGCCATGTGTGTAAACTGGTAAGGACCGGCGGCATCGCCGCAAACATAGATATTGGGATAAAGGGTTTGCAGCCAGGCATTAGTTTCAATAGCGCGCGCATCGGATATTGGAATACCCAGTTGTTCCAATCCGAAACCTTCTGTGCGCGGCACCCGGCCGATGGCACAGAGCAGCGCATCAAACGGCAACCGCAATGACGCGCCGCTTTGATCGCATACCAATAAAAATTGCGCATCACCTTCTTTTTCACAGCGCAACGTTTCGGTTTGCGTCAGTATTGTCACGCCGTCAGCTTGCAATGCCGCGCTAACCAAGCTCACTGCATCGGCGTCTTCCCGCGGCAACAAATCACTGCGCACTACTTGCGTCACCTGGCAATCCAGACGCGCAAAGGCTTGCGCCAGTTCGCAGCCAATCGGCCCGCCACCCAGTACGATTAAGCGCTGCGGTCGTTCGGTTAATGCCCAAATGGTATCGGAAGTGTAATAACGCACCGATTCCAGACCGGGAATCTTGGGTATTACCGGATTTGCGCCGGTTGCGATAACGATAGCCCGCGTGGTCAGTGTTTGCCCGTTGAGTTCCACCGACCACGGTGAAGTAATCATCGCATTGCCGTGTATTACCTCGACACCCAACTGCCTGTAACGCTCCTCCGAGTCATGCGGCGCAACAGTTCTAATCACCCTATGAACCCTCGCCATCACTTGCGCGAAATCATACTGTGTACTGATCTGAGTAACGCCTAGCGATTGCGCATTTTTTACCTGATGCAAGAAAGTGGCGGTACGAATCAAAGCCTTCGATGGCACGCAACCGTAATTGAGACAATCGCCTCCCATTTTGTGATGCTCGATTAGTGTCACCTTAGCGCGCGTGGCCGCGGCAATGTAAGCACTTACCAGCCCGGCAGCACCGGCGCCGATTACGATCAGATTACGGTCAAACTGCACCGGTTTGGGCCAACGCGCATACAACCGCCGCGTCTTGACCCGTTCGATCACCCAACGCGTCAGCCACGGAAACAGCGCCAGTACAGTCAATGAAATTACCAATGCTGGCGACATGATATCCGATAACCCGGTAATCGCCGCCAATTGCGTGCCCGCATTGACATATACGGCGGTTCCGGCAAGCATCCCGGCTAAGCTGACCCAAAAATACGTGCTACTTGGAAGCGTCGTCAATCCCATCAGTAAATTGATCAGGAAAAACGGAAACACCGGTGCCAAGCGTAGTGAAAACAAATAAAACGCCCCATCGCGTGCCAATCCTTTATTGATGGTTTCCAGACGTTCGCCAAAACGCCGCTGCACGAAATCCCGCAACAAGTAGCGCGCCATCCAAAACGCCAGCGTGGCACCGATGGTGGCCGATAATAACACCACCGGCACACCGATCCACACGCCAAACATGGCACCGCCGGCCAGAGTCAATACCGTCGCACCGGGAAACGACAATGCCGCCATGACGATGTAGATCAAGGAATAAATGCCGATGACCAGCAGTGGTTGTTGCTGATAGACCTGATGTAAATTATCGTGGCTTTCTTTAAGTGCTTCGAAACTTAAGAAACGACCCAGATCGAACATAAAAAAACAACTTATGATCAAACCCACTAATAAAACGATCCACGCGCGTTTCTTCATTTTTTCCTTTACAGCATCCATTTCGCACTATCCCATGACCGGCTGAAAGCCGTCTACTCGTTATACTTTAGAATCGTGCCGTTGATTGAACAATTTCTATCCTGTCGCAAGTTCCCATCATTCCTTGCAAATTATTTCCCGCAATTCCACAACTTCAACAGCGTTGCATAGCAAGAACATAACGCGAAATTTAACACCGCTTTCCCAAATTCATTCTCGGCTTCATTGGCGCCAGTATGCTGTTTTCGATTCTTTGTGAAGCGCTGGATAAACACACCGCCAGCCTGGTACTGGAACATGGCATGCTAGGCGATTTCACCCGGAACCTGCGAACTTGGTTTTTTGCCTGGCTTTTGTCAGTATCGGGCTATCTACCAATTTTAGAACACTCAAGCAACATTTTGTCGGTGGCAAATCGCTGCTGCTTTATGTCTGCGAACAGCTCCTCAATTTACTGTTAACGCTGGGAGCCGCTTATTTGATGTTTTACAAGATGTTTCCTGAAATTACGGCAACCATTTGAATGTTAACTTGTACAAAAAATTACTTGTAAAAATAGATACATAACTTTACGTAAGCTATTTTACCGCCGTCACCCTCGAACCCCATTCACATAAGCCGCAGTCAATTCATGGCGGGGTGACTCAAAAATTTTCTGGCAGCGGCCGAATTCAATCAACTGTCCGGCATGTCCGCTGACCCAGAAAAAAGCTGCGTAATTGGCAATGCGTCTGGCTTGTGCCAGGTTATGCGTAACGATGACGACGGTATAGCGGCCGCGCAAACGGCAAATGAGGTCTTCCACGACACCCGAAGCGATCGGATCAAGTGCGCTGCACGGTTCATCCATCAATAAAATTTGCGGCTGCAATGCCAAAGCGCGCGCGATACAAAGCCGCTGTTGCTGACCACCCGATAAATTGAGCGCAGCTGAATCCATGCGGTCGCAAACTTCATCCCATAAGCCTACATCGCGCAGCGCCTGCTCGGAAATGTCGGCTACTTCCGTCTTCCGTGTGATGCCATGCTCATGCAGCGACAAGGATAAATTGCGGCGGATAGAAAGCGGAAATGGCGTGGGTTTCTGGAACACCATACCAACTTGGCGGCGCAATGCCTGCACATTCTCATCCCGATCATAAATATTGCGGCCTTGCATCAGAATCCGGCCATTCACGCTGCAACCCGGAATTAGATCGGTCAAACGATTGATTGCGGACAACAAGCTGGTTTTTCCGCAACCGGATGGTCCGATCAACGCCGTGATGCAACCTTCATAAATATCCAGTGATACTTTTTCCAGCGCCGGTTTACCGTTGTAGCGCAACGACAAATCCTTTACTTGTATCACTGGCAGCGGATCACAGCAAGCCGGGCCTGCTTCAAGCGGCCCGAGCGTGAAAGGATCACATTTGCCAACCTCTTGTTCGATGTTCATGACATCAGCTTGCTGCGCTGCAAACCATAGGCGAACTTCATCGCCAAAATATTAATGCCAAGCAACAGACTCACCAGTACCAATGCTGATGCATAGGCTGGTTCATCGCCGCCGGGAACATTCATCGACAAGTCGAAAATATGCAATGCCAATGCGCGCCCCGAATCCAGCAAGGAATCCGGCATGCGCTCGGCATAGCCACTGGTAAACAGTAAAGCCGCCGTCTCCGCCAGTGCGCGCCCGATCCCCAGTAGCAGACCGGCCGCCATGACCGGTGCAGCCGCCGGCAGTATCAAATGCAACAACGCCGCCGCGCGTGACAGCCCCAGAGCTGAAGCAGCCAGCCGATAAACATGCGGCACGGCACGTAGACCCGCTTCCGCAGTACTCGTCAAAATCGGCAGTAACATACATGCCAATGTCAAACCGCCGGATAAAATCGAAAAACCCAATTCTAAATACACGCAAAAGAACGCATTACCAAACAATCCGAAAACAATAGACGGTACGCCTGCCAGCACATGCAAACTGAATCGTACCGCTTTTCCAAACCAACTGCCGGTTGCAACAAATTCCGCCAGTAAAACTGCCGTCATCCATGCGACCGGAACTGCGGTGAGCACTGCCACCAGAAGTATCAGCAATGTTGAAACCAGGATAGATGCGATTCCCCCTGCCCGCCCGGCATCGCGAGGCAGTTCAGTAATAAATTCCCAAGACAAATGAGAAAGACCGCCGCGTAGCAAATCAATCAACAGCCAGATAAAAACTGCACTGATCAGCAACACTGCAGTATAAATCAGACACTGCGCGGCATATTCGCGCAACTTACGCAAGCCACGGTTACGCACCACATCATACATGTTGCTGTTTCTCCAGCGCTTCCGCCATCGCGGAAAGCACCATGATCAATCCCATCAATAACAAACCTGATACGAACAGCACAGCCCTATGATCTCCCATCGCATACGCTGTTTCCAATGCAATATTGGCCGCCAGGGTACGCACCGGATCAAACACGGTTTCCGGATATTGCACCACATTACCCGCCACCATCAATACCGCCATCGTTTCACCCAGCGCGCGTGCCGCCGCTAGCATAATGCCGGCGGTAATGCCGGCTTTCGCAGCAGGCAACACCACCCCTTGAATCGTTCCCCAGCGCGACAAACCCAATGCAGCCGCGTTACGCACTAATTCATCCGCTACTGCCGCCAAAGCGGCATGCGCCGTCACCGTGACCGTAGGCAGAATCATCAGCGTCAACACTAAGATGCCGGCCAGCAAACTGGCGCCAGGCGGCTGCCATTGATTGATCAGCGGCACCAGCACGGTCAGCCCCCAGAATCCGAAAACGACTGAAGGAATACCCGCCAATAACTCGATAAGCCGCTTATAGCTAACGGCCAGATACGATGGGGCATAAAACACCGTGAACAGCGCGGATGCCAGGCCCAGCGGAATAGCCAGCAATAATGCGCCGGTGCTGGCGAGCACCGTGCCAGTCAGCATGGGCATGAGATTGTACGCACCTTCCAGCGGATGCCAGGAGGAATCGGTAACAAGCTGGACGATGGATAATTTCGATAATACCGGCCAGGATTCACCGATCAGAAAAAGAAGAATAAACAGCATGACCAGCAAAGCAATCAATGCACCCGCGCGCAATATGCCGGGTAGCCATTGATCAATCGGCATTGACCGGAACGAAATATTGCGCTTCCACGAGATCATGAACTTGCGGCGAGCGGGCGAATTCGATGAATTGACGCGCCAAGCCATGCGGTTCGCCTAAAGTCACCAAATTCAACGGACGCGATAAAGGGAAAACGCCTTGCCGCACGGCCTCCACGGAAGCCGCTCTGCCATCCAACGGCAACAAGCGCAGCGGCGAACCACGCCGCACCTCAAATTCCGCCGCACCGATGGAAACATAGCCGATGGCCTGCGGATTGCCGGTCACGGCTTTGATACCTTGCGCGTTATCGCCGATGATGACATGCGGCTTGATTTCACTATTTTTACGTTGAATATAATCCAGAAACAGTTCCAATGTAGATCTGCCTTCCGCTTTATGCACCACAGTAATGCGTGCATCGGTGCCGCCCAAGGCATTCCAGCGTGTGATTTTACCGGTATAAATGTCTGCGATTTGTTGCCGGCCGAGTCCGGCAACCGGATTACCGGCGTGCACAATAATACCGATGCCATCTTGCGCGATCGCGAACGCGCGCAAATCCCCCTCATCCGGCTTCAATGCACGCGACACCATGCCAATCGCGGCGATGCTGTGACGAACCTCGGTAATACCGCGCGAAGAACCGCCTGTTTGCACATCGATACGTACCTCCGGATGGGCTAATTCAAATCGCCGGGCGATTTCATTCACCAGCGGCGCTACGGTACTCGAACCGGTCACAACCAACCGCTGCGTAACACCTTTTGTTTGCGCACCGAGCTGAGTGGCGTAACCAATCGCAACCACAAAACAAAATGAATAAACTATGAGAAATTTTAAAAATTTTTGCATGACCACTCACATGCTAATCAATCAGCCTTATTTCTTTACCTTTGAAACTTATCAGTATTCATTTAATCAGTAAGCAAACCGCTACCTTTTCATCTCACTGCACGAAGCGCCATAACGGAAACAACTATAGCAGCGATGATGCTTCATGCTTACCGGCACTTGCAAGCTCTCCGCAAGTGTTTTTCCCAACACATAATCAATATCATCATCCACCAAGGTACACGCATAAACCTTGCATTCACCATCACTTTTAACCACCATGCGGCTGAAGGCGCACATGAATTCGCGGCGGGTTGATTCCGATTGGTAATCTACCATACAGCTTTGCGTAATCTGTGGTGCAGTAACCGCAACGCCTGGAGGATGAAATTCAGGAAATTCAATGCGCGGCAAATTTTCCGGCAAGCCGGCGCGGCGAAATACTTCGGCAAAACTCTGCGCGATTTTATTACCTGGCAATCCTTTGATAACCTGGTTCGCCACTGATACGCTAAAATCCATGCCGTGCAGGGCGCGCAGACCTTGTAACGCCATAGCAAACATACCTTCACCGCGGTGTTTGTCATGCTCACTCGCTATAAAATGATCCAGGCTAACACGGAAGTGCAACGAATGGGGGTGTTTGCGCAACCCTTTTAAGTGCGGTAGGCGCTTAATTAAGGGTTCCGTAGCGTTGGTTAATACCATGCATGGCCGCTGCTGCAACGCAACGTCCAAAATTTTTATCATGTCTTTGTTGACAAAAGGCTCACCGCCGGTAAATGAAAATTGCTTAACCCCCAGTGCCAGCGCCTCCTCAATAAATGGCGTGACATCATTAGAACGCATCAATTGCAAGCGATTATCGCCAGGTTTGGAGCCCTCAAGGCAAAATGGACAAGCCAAATTACACGCGGTGCCGGTATGAAACCACAACTCATCCAATCCATGCGAATGAATGAAACCGCGCGGCTTATTATCAGGCGTCACGTACCACAGTTTGGAACGATTCTGCTGTTCGCTAGGAATCAACGCAACATCAATATTCATTCTAACAACACCCGCTTTTCTGCATAGTCATGCCTGCATCACTAAAGGGAATACCCATACCACAACCAGGAAAAATACCAAAATGCTGATCAAAATTACCATAGAAATCAAAATGCTTGCTGAAGCGTGTATCGTGCAGCATGCGCCAGGTATTGCCGCATACCGGAAATTGCTTGCCCGTCTCAATCAGATGATGCTTATCAAGGTGGAAGGCATGGTGATGATTTGGAATGGTACCGCGATACACCACCGCCTGCCCATGATCCTCACAAGCCCATTCCAGGTTTTGCAGCTTGAATAGTCTATAAGTAGCCGAGTAAAAACGAATATTTCCCGTTTTCTCCGCCAATTCCGGGTTCTCAATTGTGATTGAACGATCGTCGACCAAACGCGGATCTGTGAAGCCATGCTTGCGCGCCAGTTGTAAAAAATCGTTCCAATACAATGCGCCACTTAAGCACTCGCCATACAAAACCGCATCGTGCATCAAAGCTGCTGGAATCCGCCGGTCACTGTAAACATCGGAAAAATACAATTCGCCACCGGGTTTCAGGACGCGGAAAGCTTCGCGCAAAACAGCTCCCTTATCCGGTGCGAGATTGATCACACAATTGGATACGATGATATCTATGCTGGCATCGGCCAATTCGAGTTCATGCAAGCGTTCGATATAGCCGTGCAAAAATCGCACATTGCTGCGTTTATAACCGAATGCTTTTTGATGGTATTTTTCATATTGCCGCGCCAGCGCCAATTGCTCTTCGGTCATATCCACCCCGATAACCTGACCCTTCTCTCCAGCCAATTGTGACAATACATACACATCGCGTCCGGCGCCGCATCCCAGATCAAGAATGGTCAATCCCTCCAGTAATTCGGGCAGAATCAAGCCGCAGCCATAATAACGTGCTTGCACTTCGCCATGCACCCGCGCCAACAGCGGTTTCACGTAATGCGGAAAACTTGCATCCGAACAGCATGCATTGGTTTGCAAGTCGTGATTACTGGTCAGCGTTTCGCCATAATATTTTTGTACGATCTCTTGCATGATCTTCCTTCCTTTGGAATCAATTACAACATTATGTCATTCATGAATCAATTTTAGAATGATATTGCGCAGCCAATTTGTGGGGCGAAACGCCGCACATGAAATAAAAACTCAGCTTGCGATTGTGCCAGGTACGCCGCCACCAGCCGTCGCGTTGCCAACGGCGGGAATCGATAAAAATAGGTTCATCCAGCGGCAAAAACTTACCTAAATGCCTTGCACCGCGAACCAAAGGCACTTCTTCAAACAATGGCCACGGTGCATGGCCGCCTATTTGTTGATAATACTCACGCGTGATAAAAATCCCTTGGTCGCCATAGGGAATACCGAAGCGGCAACGCCATGCAATCGCCGCTTCCAAAACCGGAGCTGGCCACACGCGCGGCCTAGCAAAATGAAAACGGAAGTAGCCGCCGATCGCGCCCTGCGCCAATGCAAGCGCCATAGCGGTCAGAGGATCTGCCGGTAATTGCACATCGGCATGCAAAAACCACAAGACATCACCCGTTGCTTGCGCCGCACCTATGCGCAACTGTTGGCCACGGCAAGGTTCCGCCCTTATCTGCAGCGCCCCGAATTGCTTGCAGATTTCGGCGCACTGCGCAGTGCCGGCGGCATCCACGACAATCACCTGCCATGCTTTATAGGGTAGTCGTTGCAATTGCGCAAGTAAGTGCGCCAGCTTATCATCATCGTGGAAACAAGGAATGATTACGCTGAATTTATGCATTATTCGCTGGCAAGGATGTAAATGATGGCAGGGTTGTTACCAATTCAAGCAGTGCACGGCGCGCTGGCCGCACATCCTGTTGCAATAAAGAGGGCAGTTTCATCACATCATGCAGTTCATCGACATCATAGTTTTGTTTCAAAGTGGCTACGGATAGTCCTGCGCGGTGACAAACATTTTTTAATGCTATTCCTAATTGTCCGCTACTCCACGGCAGTGTTGACAAATCCGGCCATGCGCAACGGTTCGCCATCAGCACCACACCGCCATCGAGCGCGGGAATCAATGCTACATCACTGTGTTGCAGTGCGACACGGGCTGCTAAATAATCTGCCGTGGTCAATCCCGGCGCATCACTGCCGATGAAAGCAAATTGCTTCATGCCTTGCGCACGCAATGTTTGATCCAGCGCATTTAAGCGTTGTCCCAAATTTCCCGCAACTTGTGGCGCGATGATAACCGGAGAAGGAATGACCGCAGCTAAAGCTTGTGCCCACTCGCTGTCGCTCGCCTCAGCAGGTGCAATGACTACCGGATCCGGCCATTCACACGCATCTTCCAGTGCACAAGCCAATAGCGCACTGGCAATCTGCTGGGTTTTTCCAATGCCCAAACGAGCGACTAATCTCTGTTTACCTTTGCCGAGCACCGGTCGCTTGCACACCATAACTAAGGCAATTTTTGTCATATTCGTGTATTTTATGGATCAATTATTAAACTAACGCCTTGATATCCCTAACTCCAAAAGGGATTGACCGCACTGTCTCAACTCCTTTTTAGTCTTTATGAATCAAAGACAAAGGACATTTATTCCGATTGCTTATGATCTAAAAAATCTGAGGCGTTATAATACCGCTCAAGTAGTGAATAATTTGTTAAAAACTAAAATATGGTACACCCTTTATTTCAAAGAACACCTTTGCTAGATGGTAGCGATGTCAATTTAAAACGGTCAGAGATACGCAATTATTTTCATACCACACTGGATCGTTATGAAGATCTTTTTGAAACGCTGCGTAACGACCAAGCGTATTACAAAAAATCCATTTCGTTGCGCCATCCATTGATTTTCTATCTCGGGCATACAGCCACATTTTTTGTCAATAAGCTAATCTTAGCCGGACTTATTTCTGAACGCATCAACCCTAAACTGGAATCCATTTTTGCTGTCGGTGTCGATGAAATGAGTTGGGATGACTTGGACAGCACACATTACGATTGGCCTACTGTGGAAGAAGTTCGCAGTTACCGTAAAACGATGCGCAACATGGTCGACAAGCTGATTTCCGACATGCCGCTAGTATTGCCCATTACCTGGGAAAGCTCATGGTGGCCAATACTAATGGGCATTGAGCACGAGCGTATTCACCTGGAAACCTCCTCTGTGTTGATTCGACAGCATGCACTTGAGTTTGTGCAAACTCATCCGAATTGGCAACCATGCCGAAAATCGGGTAGCGCGCCACACAATCAATTGATCAACGTCGCGGCAGGCACTATTACCATCAGTAAAAGCAAAACCGACCAGCAGCATTATGGCTGGGACAATGAGTATGGCTTGCACACAGCCGACATTGCCGCTTTCCAGGCCAGCAAGTATTTGGTCAGCAACGAAGAATTCCTGCCCTTTGTCGAAGCCAATGGTTATCGCACTGCGAGCTACTGGCAGGAAGAAGGCCGTTCCTGGCAGAAATTTACGCAAGCGGAACATCCGACTTTCTGGGTAAAAAAAGGCGATGTCTGGTATTTGCGTTTGATGACCGAAGAAGTTCCGATGCCGTGGGATTGGCCGGTTGAAGTCAACTATCATGAAGCAAAAGCCTTCTGTAACTGGAAAGCTGCAATATCCCAGCAACCGGTTAGGTTGCCGACGGAAGATGAATGGTACCGCCTATACGACGTGGCGCAATTGTCCGAGGTACCGCTGCACGAAAAAGCACGCGGCAACCTGCATGTGGATTATTATGCCTCCAGTTGCCCGGTTTCTGAATTCGCCCACGGCGAGTTTTTTGATATCGCCGGTAACGTCTGGCAATGGACTGAAACACCGACCTATCCATTCACCGGCTTTGATGTACATCCGTTATATGACGATTTCACTACACCCACTTTTGACAACCAGCACAACCTGATCAAAGGCGGTTCCTGGATTTCCTGCGGTAACGAGTCGCTGCGTAGCTCACGCTATGCGTTCCGCCGTCATTTTTTCCAGCACGCCGGCTTTCGCTATGTGGTATCCGACGTACCGGCAACACAACCTAGTTCGCATTATGAAACCGACAAATTGCTGTCGGAATATGCCGAATTTCATTATGGTGATACCTACTTTGACGTGCCCAATTTCCCTAAAGCATTAGCTGAAATAGCCATCACTGCCATGGGCAATCGGCCCAAGCGCACTGCGTTGGATTTAGGATGCGCATCCGGACGTTCCACCTTCGAGTTGGCGCGTAATTTCGATCACGTCACCGGCATTGACTTTTCCGCACGTTTCATCGGTCAGGGCGTGCAACTGGCGCAACAAGGTATTTTACGCTACACCTTAATTGACGAAGGCGAACTGATTTCCTACAAGGAACGTACCTTATCTAACCTTGGATTGGATCACATCAAAGATCACGTTGAGTTCTTCCAGGGCGATGCGTGCAACCTGAAACCAATTTTCACCGGTTACGATCTGATTCTTGCCGCCAATTTGATCGACCGCCTGTACGATCCGGCTAAGCTGCTCACCAGCATCCATACCCGCATCAATAGCGGCGGTTTATTGATGATCACATCGCCTTATACCTGGCTGACGGAACACACCAAGAAAGAATCGTGGGTGGGTGGATTTAAACGTGACGGTGAAAATTTTACCACCCTGGATGGCCTGAAGGAAATCCTCGGCAAGCACTTCCGCCTGATCCAAGGTCCGCAAGCGGTGCCGTTCGTAATCCGCGAAACCAAGCGCAAATTCCAGCACACACTGTCGGAAGTCACTATCTGGGAGAAAGTTTCTTGAGTCATGGCTTTGATTTCGATCAGGAAATCAACCGCGAGAGTAGCCATAGCGTCAAATACGATGGGCGGCAAGCAATGTTCGGCACCAGCGATGTCATTCCGGTCTGGGTGGCGGATATGGATTTTGCCGCGCCACCCGCCGTCACTCAGGCATTGATCGAGCGCGCCAAACACCCCATTTATGGTTACACCCAATTTCCCGATAGCTTGTATGAAGCGTTGATCGATTGGATGCAGCGCCGTCATCATTGGAACATCGAACCCGACTGGATCGTAATGTGCCCCGGCGTGGTGCCATCGCTCAACGCCGCCGTGATGGCGCTGGCTCAACCCGGAGAATCCATCATCATTCAGCCGCCGGTGTATTTCCCGTTTTTCTCCGCCGCCTCACAAACCGGGCGGCAATTGCTGCAAAATCCGTTGCGACTCGACAATGGCCACTACACCATCGACTTCGACCATTTAGAGCATTGCGCTAAAGAAGCAAAATTATTGTTGTTTTGTTCGCCGCACAACCCCGTCGGGCGCGTGTGGCAACGCGTTGAACTCGAACGTCTGCTGGCCATTGCTGAAAAACACCAATTGATTATTTTTTCCGATGAAATCCACGCCGATCTGATTTACCCCGGCAACCGCCACCATGCGCTGGGCACCATCTCGCACGACGTCAATATCATTACCGCCGTGACACCGAGCAAAACCTTCAATATCCCAGGATTAAATCTTTCAGCCCTGATCATTCCCGATAAAACAATCCGCGCCGCCATCAACAACGTGTTCAACACGCTGCATGTCAGCGCTTCCAATCCATTCAGCATCGCCGCGTTTGAAGCCGCGTACCGCGACGGTGAAGCCTGGCTAGAAGAACTACAGCACTACTTGCGCGATACTCGCGATGAAGTTTGTGCCTTCTTGGCGCAACATCTACCGGAAATCAAGGTCATTCCGGCGCAAGGCACATACCTATTATGGCTCGATTGCCGCGCCTGGAGTATGACCGATGCGCAATTGAAGCATTTTTTCATTCATGAAGCCGGCGTCGGTTTGAATTCCGGCGTGCAATTCGGCCAAGAAGGCAGCGGATTCATGCGGTTGAATATCGGCGCACCGCGTTGCACGGTTTTAAAAGTACTAGAACAAATCAGTCAGGCAAGAATCACCGTAAAATATACGCCGCCACTTCAATAGCAACCAGCCGCACGGATTTCTCGCTGCGCTCGGAATGACAGGTATTCAGAAACTCCTTGAAGCAGCATTGAATAATTCACCGGGCAAGCAAAGTGCAAGGCGGATGGAGTCCAGGAAGCGAGACATATCAAAAAGATAGGCGAGCTTCCGAACACCAGCCAATGTCGCAATTTACCGCAGCAATTTGTTTGTGCAGGCAATTAATCAGTACTTCCCTAAGCAAAATCCACCGTCACATTCATCCCCACCAGCAACACCGCATCATCATTGCTATAAACATGATAATAACCCTGGCCACGGCTGCCTTTATCCACCCAGCCATCGTCAATGACAGTGATATGATCTCCCGCATTGCCGTTGACTCTCAAGATATTGGTGGTATCCGACAAATCGAGGAGATCTGCTGCGGTCAGCGTCAGCGTATTGTCGCCCCGGCCATATAAACAAATGGTCTCGATACCGTGGATTTTTTCGCCGAAATTTGCCAAATCCAGATTCAAATCCTTGCCATCCGTATGCAAGACATCGTTGCCGCCACCGCCATCAACCAAGCCAAAACCAAGATCCGCCGCCTGGATATAGTCATCTCCAGCATCGCCATGAAACGCATCCGCGCCGCCACGACCGATCATCCTGTCATTGCCATCACCCGCTTCAAAGATTTCCGCTGCTGTAGTGCCCTTGAGAATATCATCGCCGGGCGTACCTTCAATCACATTACCGCCGCCAAAGTCGCTGTGGCCAAATATCACATAGCTGGAGCCTGAGTTCTCACCGTTCGCATCAGCCCCTTCAGCGCCGATCAGCAAATCATCAAAGCCGTCACCATTGACATCCCCTGCGCTACTGACAGGGAAGCCTGAAGAATCACCTGCCGCTACGCCATCCAACTGTAAACCACTATCACTGGCGAGATTGGACAGATCCAGCACCGCGCCAAAGCCGGAAGCCTTGCCAAATACCACGTAACTGGATCCGGAATAATCCCCATTCGGGCCAGCACCGGAAGCACCAATCAGCAAATCAGCGAAGCCGTCACCATTGACATCTCCCGCACCACTGACGGCGTTTCCCGTCCCGTCACCCGCCGCTCCAGCCAGACGGAAACCGTTATTGCCATCAAGGCTGGATATATTCAACGTGGCATCAAAACCAGAAGCCTTGCCAAACACCACGTAACTGGAGTTAGCTCCGGGAGCACCAATAATTACATCGTCGAAACCGTCGCCATTGACATCCCCGGCGCTGCTGAGCGAATAACTAAAAAGACTATAGAACTCTCCATCCAAGCGAAAGCCGTTGCTGCCATCAAGAGTGGACAAATCCAGCGTAGCATCAAAACCGGCAGCTTTGCCGAATACTACGTAACTGAAGCCCGAAAAACTAACGTTCGGAGCTACTGGAGCACCGATCAGCAAATCAGCAAAACCATCGCCGTTAACATCCCCGGCACTGCTGACTGAACCACCTGAATTATCATATTCCGCCGCTCCATCCAAACGAAATCCGTTGCCACCGTCGAGACTGGACAGATTCAGCGTGGCATCGAAACCTGCAGCCTTGCCAAATACCACGTAACTGGAACCAGAATAACTACCATTCGGGTCAGCGCCGTACGCACCGATAATCACATCATCAAAGCCATCGCCGTTGACATCGCCCGCGTCACTGACCGATTGGCCCGAAAGATCATACGCCGCCACTCCATCCACGCGGAAACCGTTATTACCATCAAGGCTGGATACATCCAGCGTGGCGCTGAAACCAGAAGCCTTGCCGAATACTACGTAACTAGAGCCAGCGTACGCACCGTTCGCATCACCACCAGAAGCACCGACCACCACATCCGAAAAACCGTCGCCATTAATATCCCCGGCACTGCTGATCAAACTATTGCGAACCAAACCAAATGGCGCCAAGCCCTCTAAACGAAAACCGTTGCTGCCATTGAGACTGGATAAGTCCAATGTAGCATCAAAACCGGCAGCTTTGCCAAACACCAGGTAATTGGCGTTAGCGCCAGGTGCACAAACCAGTACATCATCATAACCATCGCCGTTGACGTCTCCAGCACTACTGACTGACCGGCCCGCAGAATCGTATGCCGACGCTCCATCCAGGCGAAAACCATTGCTGCCATCAAGGCTGGATAAATTGATTATTGTTGTTGCCATGATCAGAACTCCTTCAAAAAGATTTATCAATAAACTTACTTGAAAGAACTATCTACTTTTCTGTTATTTTTTCCAAAATAACAAAACAAATACTACCTGGAAAAATCCGGCTGACAATCGGATAGTTTTTGTCTATCGATATAGTGATTGATACTCTTTTTCTCTAACCGTCCGGCATTGAATGTTCTTCCGGTTTTTTTCTAACAGCCTGGTTAAAACCCTAACGAATACTCCGCACAGTAACAGGCAAATCCAGCGTAGTCCAGATTTGATCCGCAGTCAGCACGGTGGCTTGCAATTGGATGCCTACACTCAAGCAGGCACGATCTCCCAGCGATAAACCAGCATGCCGCGTCTGTTGCCAAAGCCGTCCAGCAAGCTCGGCTTCCTCGGCGGTAAAAGGAAAAACCTTCAGCCCCAACGCTTCAAGATCATCCCGCATGCCGTTGATATCAACACTGGCCCTAATCGATTTTTGCACTACTTCAGCCCAATTGACGCTGGAGATAACCGCTTCCGGCAAAATTGCCTCCACCTGATCGCTCCCTGGTTCGTCCTGCAAAAAGCTGAGCACAGCGGAAGCATCAAGAACAGTTGTCATTCATTGGCTTCCTGCTTCGTCTCTTCCCGCCGCTCCGCAATCAGTTCTTCAGTCAAGCTGGCGGTTGGTGGCAAATGAGCAAAGCGATTCTTGAGACGCTGTTTGATCGTTTCGGCTTTTTCCAGAATCAAACGCCCCTCTTCCATACGGGCAATTAAGTGATCTCCAGATTCAAATCCCAGCGAACGCCTGAGCGGTGCGGGTATCACCAAGCGTCCCTGGGGATCGAGCTGAACCTCGGTTTGCGTGAATAATTTTGGCATAATGTTTATTATTGTGGCACATCGAATTAAAACATGCCATTAAAGTTAACTTGTGGAATAAAATTAATGCATGAACATTTTAGTGCCAGACATACTACTGTGAATCGGGCAACATGTGGGTTGGAGTGACCTGCACCCCCCGGAATAATCCGACAAAATGCTGCGATTTAAGTATTTGTCATTCCGAACACAGTGAGGAGTCTTTGGTATCAACAATCCAGCTCTCCCTCTGCGTCCGAAATGACAGTTTCTCAGGTTTTGCTAAGCAAAATCCGTCGCCACCTGAACACCCACCAGCAACACCGCTTCACTATTAGTAA
>CADEDJ010000002.1:0-60550 GCA_902826055.1 uncultured Nitrosomonas sp.
GGTTCTGGAAATATTGATATTACTGGAACCCGCCTTATAGAAAAGCTCCTAAAAAATATCATGAGGATATTTTATATAATAATATAATGCTAACAGATATTAATATTATTTTAGGATTTATTTTTCTAAGATGAGACGAAGCTAATACCAATCTCGCAAATCTGTATTGTTTTTCTCCTTCTTAATTAGTGGGTTTTTTACCAATAATTATAATGCTCTAATATAAATAGAAGGGCTTTTGCAGTGGCATACAAGTCACACAATAAAATAACTCATGCTGGAAAACTTGGATATAGTTTTCGCCGTAATTTACATGAAAGATTTATAGAAGCACTTTTATTCTTTTCAGCAGTGCTCTCAGTAGCCATAATGTTGGCTATTGTTTTAATGTTATTGAAAGAATCTATCGTATTTTTTCAACAAGTATCGATTTGGGAATTTCTAACAGATACGCAATGGACGCCGCTATTTGATGATGCACACTATGGAATTTTGCCATTAATCGCTGGTACGATAGTAAGTTCATTTATTGCTTTATTAGTTGCGCTTCCTTTGGGAACTATCATTGCGATTTATCTTTCTGAATTTGCTCCATTTATAGTACGTGAAATCGCAAAACCCTTTCTTGAGCTATTAGGCGGTATTCCAACCGTTGTTTATGGCTATTTTGCTTTGTTATTTGTGACTCCTTTGCTCCAAATTATTTTTACTGAACTACCTGGATTTAGTTTGCTATCTGCTGGGTTAGTGATGGGAATCATGATAATACCGTATGTAAGTTCGATGACAGAAGATGCGATGCGAGCGGTTCCAATGAATCTGCGTGAAGGTTCCTATGCTATGGGAGCGACACGATTTCAGACAGCAACCCGGGTGGTAATGCCAGCAGCTTTCTCGGGAATAGCGGCAGCTTACATTTTAGGCATATCACGCGCTGTTGGAGAGACAATGGTAGTAGCTATTGCAGCAGGAATGCAACCAAATCTTACCTGGAATCCGATGGAACCGGCAGCTACAATAACGGCATATATCGTGCAGGTTAGCTTGGGTGATTTACCTCATGGCAGTATCGGTTATCAAACGATATTTGCTGCAGGATTAACCTTATTGTTATTAACACTAATATTTAATATTATCGGGCATTTATTGCGAAAACGATATCGTGAAATTTATTAAATGATTTTAGTTTTTTAAAATTGCTTAATTTATTTTATTTTGTTCATGAGCTATTTTCAGTTTGATACTTTGAGAGAATGATAAATGGTTGTAGGTAGTGCCCAATGATGTAATTCCGCCGAATTTTCCTGTGTTTCGTACTTACTACTGAAAAAAAGCATAGAAGTGTATAACATATTATCAATACCTTGACTTATTATCAGGTGATATATCGCAAAATGGAAAGTGTGAATAATTTAGATGAAATAAGAAAAATCATTTGTCAGCATAAAAGGTGGGATTTGATTTTTATGATTACTGGTATTTTTGCATTAATGGTAGCGGTACTGACTTTTATGGCTTTATTTGCGCATATGCTGTTTGATGGCATGCCCCGTTTATCATGGGAATTTTTTACATCATTTCCGTCGCGTCGAGCTGAATCAGCAGGAATTTTATCTGCTTGGGTTGGTACTACTTTGGTAATGTTTGTAACTGCAGTATCTGCTGTGCCATTAGGGATTGGCTCCGGAATTTATCTAGAAGAGTATGCACCTAAAAATTTTATTACAGAAATTATTGAGATTAATGTAACTAATTTAGCGGGTATCCCTTCAATTATTTATGGTTTGCTTGCGTTGGGATTATTTGTATATCAACTGGGTTTTGGACAAAGTATATTAGCAGCCGGTTTGGCTCTAGCCCTGTTGATATTGCCGGTGGTTATCGTTGCAACTAGAGAAGCGATACGATCAATTCCTATAACAATAAGAGAAGGTGCTTATGCACTCGGTGCAACTAAATGGCAAACAGTATCAGATCACTTATTACCATATTCATCTGCGGGAATCCTGACTGGTATTATAATTGGTCTTGCACGAGCCATCGGTGAAACTGCGCCGATTATTACAATCGGAGCCTTAACGTTTATAGCTTTTTTACCACCTTCTCCTATAACTAGTAGTTTTCCCTACTTTTCATTTGAATGGTTAACTGCACCTTTTACGGTAATGCCAATACAAATGTTTAATTGGGTTTCGCGACCAGAAGAAGCATTTCAATTAAATGCTGCTGCGGCTGGATTAGTTCTCGTAGTGATGACGCTTGCTATGAATGGCCTGGCAATTTATTTACGCTATCGCATGCGGAAGAATATTAAGTGGTAAGAAAATATGCAGCTTAATCAGGGAAAAGTTACAGAGCAATTTCAATATAAATCTGAAGTTAAAAATCTCAGTTTTTATTATGGCGGATTTAATGCACTAAAAAATATTAATATGGTGCTACATGACAAAAAAATAACTGCATTAATAGGGCCATCAGGTTGTGGCAAATCGACATTTCTACGATGCTATAATCGCATGCATGATCTCTATCCAGGAAATAGGTATGACGGTGAAATAATTCTTCAACCTGATGGTGTAAATATTTTGGCTTCAAATGTAGATCCGATCGAAGTTCGAATGCGAATTAGTATGGTATTCCAAAAGCCTAATCCATTTCCGAAATCGATTTATGAAAATGTGGCATACGGACTGCGTGTTCGTGGTATTAAACAACGGGCAATTTTAGATGAGCGTGTCGAATTAGCATTACGAAATTCCGCTTTGTGGGATGAAGTTAAAGATCGTCAGCACGACTTAGCTTTTAATTTATCAGGTGGTCAGCAACAAAGACTTTGTATTGCGCGTGCATTAGCGACTGATCCAGAGATTTTGTTGTTCGATGAGCCAACTTCTGCACTTGACCCTATCGCAACAGCAAGCATCGAAGAGTTGATAACTGATTTAAAGAATAAAGTTACTATACTAATCGTAACGCATAATATGCAGCAGGCCGCTAGAGTATCTGACTATACTGCTTATATGTATCTTGGTGAATTAATAGAGTTTAATGTAACAGATACAATTTTTATTAAACCGAAGAATAAACAAACAGAAGATTATATTACAGGTCGTTTTGGTTGATATTTAGAAGCGATATTGAATTAATGCAATTCAGAATTCAAGAATGATATTTCTTGATAACATCAATATGCATATGATTGACTAGATAATGAATGAAGGGTAGCATCGCCCCTTTTGAGAAGTAGAGGTTAGAAAGTAGAATGCGTAAAAAGCTGGTAGTTGGTAACTGGAAGATGTATGGTAATTCAATTGAGAATGAGCAGTTACTCAATTCGATAGTTGCAGGTCTGACAGGGTTACAAATTGAGCAATGTGCAGTATGCGTACCATACCCTTATTTACCATCAGTACAAAATAAATTAAATAACACGAATATATCTTGGGGTGCTCAAAATGTGAGTCAATACCAAAAAGGCGCCTATACTGGAGAGGTATCGACCTCAATGCTAAATGATTTTGGATGTACTTTTGTAATTATTGGGCATTCAGAACGAAGGTCATTATTTGGCGAGAATAATGATATAGTTGCAGAAAAATATGTAGCAGCTCAAGGCGGCAAGTTGACTCCAATTTTGTGCGTAGGAGAAACTCTTGAGCAACGCGAAAGAGGAATTACAGAACAAATTATTCAAGAACAGCTGATGACTATAATAAATAAGGCAGGTGTAGAATCATTAAGTAAAGCAGTGGTTGCTTATGAACCTGTCTGGGCGATTGGTACGGGTAAGACAGCTGCTCCCAATCAAGCTCAAGAAGTACATACATTTATAAGAAATAGCATAGGAACGCAAGATATGACAATAGCTAAAGAATTAACTATTCTTTATGGTGGAAGTGTTAAAGCAAATAATGCAGCTGAGTTATTTGCAATGCCAGATATAGATGGCGGCTTAATAGGTGGAGCATCGCTAGTAGCAGATGATTTTGTTGCGATATGCAATACGTTGAATAATTAAATTTTAGGGTAATACATTGGAAATTATAGTCTGGACAATTCATATTGTGCTAGCAGTAATACTGATAGTTTTAGTATTATTACAGCATGGTAAGGGGGCTGACATGGGCGCAGCTTTTGGTAGTGGTTCAGCGGGTAGTTTATTTGGTGCAAGTGGTTCTGCTAATTTCTTGAGTCGAACAACAAGTGTGATCGCTGCAATGTTTTTTGCAACGAGTATGAGCTTAACTTATTTTTCCGCAAACCAAACAAATGATTCAAGCGTTATGAACATTATGGAACAGACTGAAAAAACTGAGATAATGCCAGGAAATGATTCAGAAAAAAGCGTTACTCAGCAAAATGATATAAGCAATATAGATAATTCTGAACCTCGGAGCAACTCAAAAGCTGATCAAATCCCGCAATAGCTGTTCAAACGTTAATTGAATTGGCAATATAGAAGTGGATCGAGCGAGTGCGCAGTATTATCGCCGACGTGGTGGAATTGGTAGACACGCCGTCTTGAGGGGGCGGTGGCGAAAGCTGTGCGAGTTCGAGTCTCGCCGTCGGCACCACGTGTGTTTTTTCTGTAATTTTGCAACCCTTCTGTAGGTTATTAATTATAATGCTTGAGAATTATTTTCCAATTTTGTTATTCTTAATGGTTGGTTTTTTAGTGGGTGGGGCTTGTATGTTAGGTGGTTGGTTCCTTGCGCCTAATCGTCCCGATAGTGAAAAATTATCGCCATATGAGTGTGGATTTGAAGCTTTTGAAGATGCACGCATGAAGTTTGATGTGCGTTATTATTTGGTGGCAATTTTATTTATTTTGTTTGACTTAGAAATTGCATTTTTATTTCCTTGGGCAATAGTGCTTGATGAAATAGGATTATTTGGATTTGTTGCGATGATGGTGTTCCTGAGCATCTTGATCGTAGGTTTTATTTATGAATGGATGAAGGGAGCCCTAGAGTGGGATTGATACTATGAGTATTGAAGGGACTCTTGAGAAAGGCTTTATAACAACGAGCTTAGATTCGATTATTAACTGGGGGCGAACAGGGTCAATGTGGCCGATGACGTTTGGATTGGCATGCTGCGCTGTTGAAATGATGGAGACAGGAGCATCGCGTTATGATCTTGATCGCTTTGGTATTGTATTTAGACCAAGTCCTCGGCAATCTGATGTGATGATTGTAGCTGGGACGCTATGCAATAAAATGGCTCCGGCGTTGCGTAAAGTCTATGATCAGATGGCTGAGCCTCGATGGGTGATATCTATGGGCTCATGTGCTAATGGCGGTGGCTATTACCATTATGCTTATTCAGTAGTGCGTGGGTGTGATCGCATTGTACCGGTAGATATTTACGTCCCTGGCTGCCCACCGACAGCAGAGGCTTTATTATACGGTATCATTCAGCTACAAAATAAGATCAATCGTACCAACACTATCGCAAGATAAAATAACAATATGTCAGCTAGTATTCAACAAGAAAATCTTGCAAAAGCGTTACAGTTAGCGTTAGAAAATCAACTAGTTGATTTGCATATACAATATAAAGAATTAACTATTGTTGTGCGCTCTCAGGATATACTCAATGTAAGTGAGTTGTTACGTGATAAACCAGAGCTAAGTTTTGATACATTAATTGATGTGTGCGGGATCGATTATTTGACTTATGGTGAGAATTTGTCAACAAAACATGGTTTGCGTGATAAACGTTTTGCAGTAGTCTATCATTTACTTTCAGTGAAGCATAATCAAAGATTGCGAGTGAGAGTTTTAGCTGAGAATAATGAATTTCCAATGATAGATTCTGTGAGTGAAATATGGCCAGTAGCTAATTGGTTTGAGAGGGAAGCATTTGATTTATATGGAATTGTATTTAACGGTCATCCCGATTTGCGTAGGATATTGACTGATTATGGTTTTATTGGAAATCCATTCCGTAAAGACTTTCCGTTATCAGGCTATGTGGAAATGCGATATGACAAAGAACAAAAACGTGTTATTTATCAGCCTGTAAGCATTGAACCAAGAGAAATTACACCCCATGTAATACGAGAAGAGCATTATGGGGATTGTGAATCCTAACTTACATTTCATTTTTTAGATACGAATTCTTTGAAGTAGGCTATGGCTGAAATACGAAATTACACCATGAATTTTGGACCCCAACATCCCGCAGCGCACGGTGTATTGCGGCTTGTGTTGGAATTGGATGGGGAGGTTGTGAGACGCGCCGATCCTCATATTGGATTATTGCATCGCGCAACCGAGAAACTTGCGGAAAATAAAACATATATTCAATCAGTTCCTTATATGGATCGATTAGATTATGTTTCAATGATGGTCAATGAGCATGCCTATGTCATGGCTATTGAGAAACTGCTTGATATTCAAGTGCCTCTCAGAGCGCAATATATACGTGTAATGTTTGATGAGATTACTCGTATACTGAATCACTTACTTTGGATTGGTGCGCATGCATTAGATGTAGGTGCAATGACCATGTTTTTATATGCCTTTCGGGAGCGAGAGGATTTAATGGATTGCTATGAGGCAGTTTCGGGAGCTAGGATGCACGCCGCCTACTATAGGCCAGGTGGTGTGTATCGTGATTTACCGGATACGATGCCACGATATCAGTCTTCAAAGATTCATAACGAAAAACAAACACGTTTACGTAATGCTAATAGAGAAGGTTCTTTGCTAGATTTTATCGAAGATTTTACGAATCGATTTCCAAATTATGTTGATGAATATGAAACCTTATTAACAGATAATAGAATTTGGAAACAACGATTGGTAGATATTGGCGTTGTAACTCCAGAACGTGCTAAGGCACTTGGTTTTACGGGTCCGATGCTACGAGGTTCGGGTGTGGAGTGGGATTTAAGAAAAAAACAACCTTACGAGGTATACGATAGGCTTGATTTTGATATACCTGTAGGCGTTAATGGTGATTGTTATGATCGCTATTTGGTTCGGATAGAAGAGTTCCGTCAATCAAATCGGATAATAAAGCAATGTGTTGAATGGTTACGTATTAATGCGGGGCCAGTAATTACTGATAATCATAAGGTTGCCCCTCCGTCTCGAGTAGATATGAAACAAAATATGGAAGAAATGATTCATCATTTCAAATTATTTACGGAAGGTTTTCATGTACCACCAGGTGAAACCTATGCTGCTGTTGAACACCCCAAAGGTGAATTTGGCATTTATTTGGTATCGAATGGTGCTAATAAACCTTACCGACTAAAAATTCGCGCTCCTGGCTTCGCACATTTGGCTGCACTAGATGAAATGTCGCGAGGACATATGATTGCTGATGTGGTTGCAATCATTGGGACGCAAGATATCGTATTTGGTGAAATAGATAGATAACGATGTTAAGTGCTGAATCCCTTAAAAAAATAGATCGAGAGATCGCTAAATATCCGATTGATAAAAAACAATCTGCTGTTATGTCTGCACTTGCAATAGCGCAAGATGAGAAAGGTTGGTTGACGAATGAGGCAATTAACTTTATTGCCGAGTATTTGAGTATGCCATCTATCGCAGTGTATGAAGTGGCCACTTTTTATAACATGTATAATTTGGAGCCAGTTGGTAAATACAAAATCACAGTTTGCACAAATTTGCCATGCGCTTTATCAGGCAGTAATGAAAGTGCAGCTTATTTAAAAAGTAAGTTAGGTATAGAATTCAATCAAACTACATCAGACGGAAGGTTTACTCTCAAAGAAGGTGAGTGTTTTGGTGCATGTGGTGATGCTCCAGTATTTCTGGTTAATAACAAGCGTATGTGTAGTTTTATGTCGAATGAAATGATCGATCAATTGTTGGAGGAACTGAATAAATGAATCAGTATCCACAAACATTAATGAATGGAGTCGATCCATCCGATCCCAAGAATTGGCGACGTGAAAGTTATGAGAAGCGTGAGGGATATGCAGCACTTAAAAAAATTCTTACGAAAAAAATCAAACCGGAAGAAATTATTGAGGAAGTGAAAAAGTCAGCACTTCGTGGGCGTGGGGGAGCGGGTTTCCCGACAGGCTTAAAATGGAGTTTTATGCCCAAAGGATACGAAGGTGATAAATACATAGTCTGTAATTCAGATGAGGGTGAGCCAGGCACCTTTAAAGATCGTGACATTATGCGCTTTAATCCGCATTTGCTTATTGAAGGAATGATTATTGCGGCTTATGCAATGGGTGTTAAAGCGGGATACAACTATATCCATGGTGAAATATGGGAAACTTATGAACGCATGGAAGAAGCTGTTGAAGAAGCACGCGCAGCAGGCTATTTAGGAAATAATATCTTAGGTTCATCGTTTAGTTTTCAGTTATATAATCATCATGGATATGGTGCATATATTTGTGGTGAAGAAACTGCATTGTTGGAATCTATAGAAGGCAAGAAAGGTCAACCCCGATTCAAGCCGCCCTTTCCCGCTAATTTTGGATTGTATGGAAAGCCAACGACCATTAATAATACTGAAACTTTTTCTTCAGTTCCTTGGATTATTCGTAATAGCGGAGAAAAATACCTTCAGCTAGGTAAGCCTAATAACGGAGGTACTAAAATTTTTTCAGTATCAGGTCATGTAAATAAACCCGGTAATTATGAAATACCCTTGGGAACTCCATTCGCAGATTTATTAGAATTGGCTGGTGGGATGAGGGGTGGTAGGAAATTAAAAGGCTGTATTCCAGGTGGGTCGTCAATGCCTGTGCTACCAGGGGATATAATGATGCAAACGAACATGGATTATGATTCCATTGCTAAGGCTGGTTCTATGCTAGGCTCTGGCGCTGTAATTATTATGGATGAAACTACATGTATGGTGAAAGCACTAGAGCGTTTGTCTTATTTCTACTACGAGGAATCGTGTGGTCAATGTACACCTTGTCGAGAGGGAACTGGATGGCTCTATCGTATTATTAATCGTATCGAGCATGGTAAGGGGCGACCAGAAGATCTGGATCTTCTGGATAATATAGCCGACAACATACAAGGTCGTACAATTTGCGCTTTAGGCGATGCCGCTGCAATGCCTGTTCGAGCAATGATTCAGCACTTTAGAGATGAGTTTGTTTATCATATAGAGCATAAGAAATGTATGGTTTAACGCTCAAAAAAATATAACAATTTTATAGTTCGTGATTAATTCAAGAATTTTAGCCGATGGTTAATATAGAAATCGATGGTAAGCAGGTGTCTGTACCTAAAGGCAGTACCATTATGGACGGTGCCAAACAGATCGGTGTATACATACCTCATTTTTGCTATCACAAGAAATTATCGATTGCAGCAAATTGCCGGATGTGTCTTGTACAAGTTGAAAAAGCGCCTAAACCACTGCCGGCTTGTGCAACACCCGTTATGGACGGAATGAAAGTATATACACACTCGCAGCAAGCAGTTACAGCACAAAAAGGTGTGATGGAGTTTTTACTTATTAACCATCCCTTAGATTGTCCTATTTGTGATCAGGGTGGTGAATGTCAATTGCAGGATTTGGCGGTAGGCTATGGTGCAAGTGGATCCCGTTATTCTGAAGCGAAGCGTGTTGTGGTCAATAAAAATTTGGGACCCTTGATATCAACAGATATGACGCGATGCATACATTGTACGCGTTGTGTGCGTTTTGGTCAGGAAATTGCAGGAATTATGGAACTAGGAATGGTTGGTCGTGGCGAGCATTCTGAAATACTTGCTTTTGTTGGTAAAACTGTAGATTCTGAGTTGTCTGGTAATGTTATTGATCTGTGTCCTGTAGGTGCGTTGGTTAGCAAACCATTCCGCTATTCTGCGCGTACTTGGGAATTGTCACGTAGAAAATCAATAAGCCCTCACTGTGGCTTAGGTTCTAATTTGATCGTGCAAGTTAAGCAAAATCGTGTAATGCGTGTCTTGCCGCGTGATAATGAAGATATTAACGAATGTTGGCTATCGGACAAGGATCGTTTTTCATACGAAGGATTAAATTCCGATGACCGATTAACACGTCCAATGATTAAACGTCATGGTCAATGGATTGAATGCGAATGGCAGGAAGCATTGGAGTTTACAGCTCATGCACTATTAGCAGTCAAACAGAAATATGGTGCAAAAAGTATCGCCGCATTAGGGTCTGCACACAGTACATCAGAAGAGCTTTATTTGTTACAAAAATTGTTGCGTGCTATGGGTAGCGGCAATATTGATCATCGTTTACGTCAATCTGATTTTCGTGCAGATAAATATCTACAAGGTGCTCCATGGTTAGGTAATAGTATTTCAGATTTATCGCGCATAAAATCAGGCTTAATTATTGGTAGCACATTACGTAAGGATCACCCTCTCATTGCGCAGCGTTTACGCCAAGCTGTTAAGAATGGTATGCAATTGAACATAGTTAATCCCATCGATGATGATTTACTAGTCAATATTGCAAATAAAATAATTATTGCGCCTAATATGATGGTTAGAGTGCTTGCTGAGATCTTAAAAGCAGCATTTGAAATAAAGGGAATGCATCAGTCGGATGAAATACAAAAAATCATTCATTCGGTCAATATATCAAGTACAGCAAGTGATATTGCTACTCATCTAATTGAAAATACGCCAGCCGCAATTTATCTCGGAAACTTGTCTCAACATCATCCAGAATATTCAAAAATTAACTTACTCGCTGTATGGCTTGCGCAAGTCACAGGTGCGAGTTTTGGCGTTTTGGGGGAAGCTGCGAACAGTGTAGGTGCTTACTTAGTGGGTGCTATACCGGATATTAGTTCATTATCGATTTGTACAAAATCAGATTTTACTGTAAGTGGATTAAATGCATCACAAATGTTGGGTTTCGATACTAATACAGATTCAATCGATGAAAAATGCCAGGCATTCATTTTGATGAATGTAGAGCCTGAGTTTGATTCCTATAACTCTCAGAAAGCACTAGAAACCATAAGATCGAGTGAGTTTGTAGTAGCAATGAGTAGCTACCAAGGAAATGCTGTAGATTATGCGGATGTAATGTTACCCATCGCACCATTTACTGAAACATCAGGTACTTATGTAAATACCGAAGGTCGAATCCAAAGTTTTAATGGTGTCGTGGCTCCTTTGGGCGAAGCGCGACCTGCATGGAAAGTATTACGTGTATTGGCTAACTTGCTAGCACTTGAGAAATTTGATTATGAAACACCAGAGCAAGTTCGCGCAGAAATTTTTCCAGATGGATTCGAAGTTAATCAGTATTTAAATAATGCAGTAGAGAATTATAACTTTGAAATTGAGGCGATAGAAAAACAAGGGCAAGGCTTGCAACGAATCGGGGAAGTACCGATTTATCAAGCAGATCCAGTTGTTCGGCGTGCTGAATCACTGCAATCTACACAAGATGCTCAATCGCCCAGGGTATGGATGGCAACAACGACACTGGAGTCTCTTAACATAGTTACTGGGGCGCAGGTAAGAGTAAAACAGGGAAGCGGATCTGTGCAACTCGAAGTTGCTTGTGATGAAAAAATACCTGCAAAGTGTGCTCGTGTTGCATGTGCTCATCCAAGTACATTTATACTAGGTGGTTTGTTTGAAGAAATATCAGTGGAGAAGTTGTAATGGTGAGGTTCGGAGTTAACTAATGGAGAATATTCAGCAGCAGTTTGTTCAGTTATTTGGAACCGAGTTGGGCTCTATGCTGTTTTCATTGACGACTAATCTGGCACTAATCTTTGCTATTGTTATTCCATTATTATTGGGTGTTGCCTATCTGACTTTTGCTGAGCGTAAAGTAATTGCGTATATGCAAATTCGTGTTGGTCCAAATAGGGTGACTTTTTTTGGAATCCCATGGTTACGAGGATGGGGGCAACCGATTGCCGATGCGGTTAAAGCACTAATGAAGGAAATTGTCATTCCAACCGGTGCAAATAAGTTTTTGTTTATTTTAGCACCTATATTGACAATTATGCCTGCACTTGCTGCATGGGCAGTTATACCATTTTCTCCTGAACTTGTTCTTGCAGATATCAATGCTGGATTATTGTATATTTTGGCGATGACATCAATGGGTATATACGGCATTATCATTGCTGGCTGGGCATCAAATTCTAAATATGCATTTTTGGGCGCTATGCGCTCTGCGGCACAAGTAGTTTCTTACGAATTGGCAATGGGTTTTGCTTTAGTGTGTGTTTTGATGATGTCACAAAGTTTAAATCTCGGTGATATAGTGAACGGACAGCAAGGTGATAGTTTTTTAAATTGGTATTTGATTCCTCTATTTCCCATGTTTCTGGTTTATTTAATCTCAGGAATTGCTGAAACGAATCGTGCACCGTTTGATGTGGCCGAAGGTGAATCAGAAATCGTAGCGGGTTTTCATGTTGATTATTCAGGTATGGCTTTTACAGTGTTTTTTCTGGCTGAATATTCCAACATGATTTTGGTTGCCGCATTAACGTCGATTATGTTTTTGGGGGGATGGCTTCCACCACTTGATATTGTTCCGTTCACGTTGATACCGGGTTTCATCTGGCTGTTATTAAAAATTGCATTTGTTCTTTTCTTTTTTCTTTGGTTTCGTGCGACTTTTCCGCGCTATCGCTATGACCAAATTATGAGATTAGGATGGAAAGTATTTATTCCAATTACACTTGTGTGGATTGTTTTATTAGGATTAATAATGCAATTACCTGAGTCGGTAAGAAATTTACCGTTGTTAAATATCTGGTTTTAAGATAGAGAAATACAATGAATCGTATAAAGAAATTTTTTAGCACTTTCCTGTTATTCGAATTGCTGAAAGGTATGGCGGTTACCGGAAAATATCTATTTAAACCGAAAATAACTGTACATTACCCTGAAGAAAAGACTCCACAATCGCCACGTTTTAGAGGCTTACATGCATTGCGGCGGTATCCCAATGGAGAAGAGCGTTGTATCGCCTGCAAACTGTGTGAGGCAGTTTGTCCAGCACTGGCGATTACCATTGAATCTGAGGAACGTGCTGATGGTACGCGACGTACCACGCGCTACGATATTGATTTAAGCAAATGTATTTTTTGCGGCTTTTGCGAGGAGTCATGTCCTGTGGATTCGATTGTTGAAACACGTATCTTGGAATATCACTGCGAGAAAAGAGAGGATTTTATCTATACTAAAGAAATGTTATTGGCCGTTGGTGATCGCTATGAGGAGCAAATTGCCAAAGATAGGGAAGCCGATGCACATTATCGTTAAACCTTGCTGGTAAACATACAATGAACTTTCAAGATGTTATTTTTTATAGTTTTTCTGTGATTCTAATTACTTCAGCACTTGGGGTAATTACAGTTCGTAATCCAGTTTATTCAGCGCTATTATTGGTATTGGCTTTTATTACATGTGCTGGTTTATGGTTATTGTTGGAGGCTGAGTTTCTTGCGATTACTTTAGTATTGGTATACGTCGGTGCTGTGATGGTATTGTTTCTATTTGTAGTAATGATGTTAGATATCAATCTAGATCGTTTGCGAGAAGGTTTTTGGAAATGGTTTCCTTTTGGCGCACTTGTTGCGTTGATTATGGTTGGTGAAATGTCGATGGTTTTAATGGGTAAGTATTTTGGATCTGAAGAAATGCCGACACCCACTCCGCATGATGTTGATTACAGCAATACGAGAGAATTAGGCCGTTTGATTTACACTGAATATGTTTATGCTTTTGAATTAGCAGCGGTACTTTTACTTGTGGCAATGGTAGCTGCGATTGCGTTAACCTTACGTCATCGTGAAGATAAAAAATCGCCCAATCCTTCTAAGCAAGTTCAAGTAAAAAAGGAAGAGCGCTTACGTATTGTGGCGATCCCATCTGAAAAAAAGGAATAGTAATTAAATTATTTATGAAAACCCTTAGTAACTTGTATAAATGTATATAAGGGGAGGTAATTAGCTTGGTTTCGTTATCCCATTATTTAGTACTTGGCGCAATTTTATTTGCTATTGGTATAGTTGGTATATTTCTCAATCGGAAAAATGTCATCATTATTTTGATGTCAATTGAGCTAATGTTGTTAGCTGTAAATATGAACTTTGTAGCATTTTCACATTATTTGCAGGATATTTCCGGCCAGGTTTTTGTATTTTTTATTTTGACTGTTGCAGCAGCAGAATCAGCAATTGGTTTGGCAATACTTGTCGTGTTATTTCGTCATCAGCAAACGATTAATGTTGATGATTTGGATAAGCTCAAAGGTTGACGGATAACTTATAGAGCTTGATTAAGTATATAAATATGAATTATTGATAGCGATGCAAAAACTTTATTTACTGGTGCCGCTTGCACCACTTTTAGGCGCACTTATTGCAGGATTGCTGGGGCGTTTTATTGGACCTGTGTGGAGTCACCGTGCAACTATTGCGCTTGTATTTGTTTCTCTTCTAGCTTCTGTGGTTATATTTTTTGATGTCTTGGAAGGAAATACTTACAACGGTAGTGTATACACCTGGTTGGTGACAGGAGATACTCGATTCGAGATTGGTTTTTTAATTGATCAACTGTCATCAACCATGATGGTGGTTGTCAGCTTAGTTTCATTGATGGTGCATATATACACTATTGGTTATATGCATGATGATCCAGGTTATCAACGTTTCTTTAGCTATATTTCATTATTCACCTTCTCAATGATGATGTTGGTAATGTCAAATAACTTTTTGCAGTTATTTTTTGGTTGGGAAGCCGTTGGCCTGGTGTCTTATTTGCTGATTGGGTTCTGGTATACCCGTCCAACAGCTATTTACGCTAATTTAAAAGCATTTTTAGTAAATCGTGTGGGTGATTTTGGTTTTCTTTTGGGTATCGCCCTTGTGTTAATGTATTTCGGTACATTGGATTATTCGACTGTCTTTGTACAAGCACCAAATAAAACAGATGAAATGATTGAGGTAATACCCGGTATATCCTGGTTGGTTATAACGTTGATTTGTATTTTGTTGTTTGTGGGTGCTATGGGTAAATCTGCACAATTTCCATTACATGTGTGGTTACCTGATTCAATGGAAGGCCCTACACCAATTTCTGCATTGATTCATGCGGCAACTATGGTAACAGCTGGTATTTTTATGGTAGCTCGGATGTCCCCGCTTTTTGAATTATCAGAAACGGCTTTATCGGTGATCTTAATTGTTGGTGGAATAACTACTTTATTCATGGCGCTGGTTGCAGTAGTACAGAACGATATTAAACGCGTAGTTGCTTATTCTACATTATCACAATTGGGTTATATGACTGTGGCGCTCGGTGCATCTGCTTACTCGGCGGCAATTTTTCATTTGATGACCCATGCTTTTTTTAAAGCCGTTTTATTTTTAGGCGCAGGCTCGGTAATTATTGCTATGCACCACGAGCAAAACATGCAGAAAATGGGAGGACTCAAAAACTATATGCCCATTACCTATTGGACAATGTTTATTGCTGCACTGGCAAGTGCTGGTGTGCCGGGATTTTCCGGTTTCTTTTCTAAAGATGCAATTATAGAAGCGGTGCATTTTGCAGATATTCCTGGTACTGGTTTTGCATATTTCTGTGTATTGGTTACCGTCTTTGTGACAGCTTTATATACATTTCGATTAATATTTTTGACCTTTCATGGACAAACAAGAATGGATGCGCATACAAAAGAGCATCTGCATGAATCACCGTGGGTAGTGACAATGCCATTAATAGTCTTAGCCATTCCAACGATTGCAGCGGGGTGGTTTATTGGTTCTATAGTATTTGGGGATTATTTTAATTCTGCAATTCATGTGCTACCACAGCACAATGCTATTCAGAAATTAGGTGCAGAATTTAATGGTATTGGAGAAATGATGTTACATGCATTGTCTACAGCACCATTCTGGTTATCTATGGCAGGTATCTTTACTGCTTGGTATTTATACACTGTGCGAACGGATATTCCAGGAAAAGTAAAGGCTTATTTCGGTTCGGTGTATAACATTTTGGATCGTAAGTATTATATTGACGAATTGTATTCATGGTTATTTGCCGGAGGCTCGCGTGCCTTAGGAACTACATTGTGGAAGTATGGTGACATCAAAGTAATTGATGGATTTTTTGTCAATGGAACCGCTCGTGTTGTGACGCTGACAGCTACAATTGTACGGCACTTCCAAACAGGTTATATCTATCATTACGCGTTTACCATGATTGTTGGCATATTTGTTATCTTGACATTATGGCTTTATTGAGCTTCACATCTGAAAAAATCTATGAACTAATAGTTATAGATAATAAATACTAAAAATAACTCGGAATAAGTATGTCATTTGAATTCCCATTATTGAGCCTTATTATTTGGTTGCCAATCGTGTTTGGCATTGCTGTGTTTGTAACGGGGGATGATCGCAATGCGCATTTAGCACGTTGGATTTCACTTGTCGGGTCAGTCCTAGGATTGCTGGTTGCTCTCCCCTTATATACAGGTTTTGATTCTACAACAAGCACAATGCAGTTTGTGGAAAGTCATATCTGGTTTGAACGCTTCAATGTCAACTATCATATAGGTGTGGATGGCATATCAATGCCATTGATCTTGTTGAATTGCTTCATTACGCCATTGGTTATTGGAGCGGGCTGGGAAGTCATTAAAGAGCGAGTGTCTCAATATATGGGTGCATTCTTGGTAATGTCAGGTATTGTTAATGGTGTTTTTGCGTCTTTGGATGCAATGCTGTTTTATGTTTTTTGGGAAGCGTCGTTGATACCGATGTTTTTGATTATCGGAATATGGGGTGGCCCTAATCGCGTATATGCGGCTATCAAATTTTTCCTTTATACATTGCTTGGTTCTTTATTGATGCTGATCGCATTTATTTATTTGTATCAAACGTCAGGGGGTAGTTTTGCGATACAAGATTATCATCAACTGGCCATTCCATTGATACCGCAAATTCTCATTTTTGTTGCATTCCTTCTCGCGTTTGCTGTAAAAGTACCCATGTGGCCAGTACATACATGGTTGCCAGATGCACACGTGGAAGCGCCTACCGGCGGTTCAGTCGTTCTGGCAGCTATTTTACTTAAATTGGGTGGTTATGGATTCTTACGTTTTTCATTGCCAATTGCACCTGATGCTAGCCACTTTTTGGCTGATATGATGATCGCACTATCGCTGATAGCAGTGGTATACATTGGATTAATTGCATTAATGCAAGTTGACATGAAAAAATTGATTGCCTACTCATCCGTAGCACATATGGGATTTGTTACGTTAGGCTTTTTCCTATTTAATTCGTATGGTCTCGAAGGCGCAATGGTTCAAATGATATCGCACGGATTTATTTCGGGTGCGATGTTCTTGTGTGTGGGTATACTGTATGACAGATTACATTCGCGCCAAATTGCGGATTATGGCGGAGTGGTTAATAAAATGCCTACGTTTGCTGCTTTTTTTATGTTATTTGCAATGGCAAATGCCGGATTACCTGGTACAAGTGGATTTGTGGGTGAATTTATGGTCATTATGGGTAGTATAAAAGCTAATTTCTGGTACGCTTTTTTAGCCGCAACTACATTAATTTTCGGAGCAGCTTATACATTATGGATGTATAAACGAGTCGTATTTGGTGCTGTAACAAATTCAGGCGTTGAAGGATTGGAAGATATTTCAAAGCGCGAGTTTGCATTATTGGCAATTTTGGCTATTTCGGTTCTATGGATTGGCGTTTATCCATATCCATTAACTGATGTAATGCACGCAACGATAGATCATTTACTGATACACGTAAATAATAGCAAATTATAAAAAAATGACCTTTTATAGTCATATTTTTTGTCGAGAGGATTAAGAATTAATGAATTTTATACCACCTGATTTTGCGCCAGCCTCTTCAGAGATTTTTATGCTCATTATGGTGTGCGTGGTAATGCTTGCTGATCTCACTGCTGGTGAAAATAAACGTTATGTCGCTTATTTGCTAACGCAAATTACGTTAGTTGGCTGCACAGTATTGACTTTTTTATCATTCTCAACAGAGACCAGCCAAACATTTTCAGGAATGTTTGTTGACGATTCGATGGCGGACATTTTGAAATTAATGGTATACGGTACAGTATCAGCAGTGTTGATATATTCTTATGCTTATATCAGTGATCGTGGCATGTTAAGAGGTGAATTTTTTAGTTTGATATTGTTCGCTACTCTAGGAATGATGGTGATGATTTCCGCTAGTCATTTTCTAACGTTGTATATCGGTTTGGAATTACTTTCACTTTCACTTTACGCATTGGTAGCTTTACGGCGGGACTCAGTCATTGCAACAGAAGCAGCGATGAAGTTTTTCGTACTTGGAGCGTTGGCATCTGGATTCTTACTTTATGGAATGTCGATGGTTTATGGCGCAACAGGTACCTTGCATATTTCCCAGCTTGCTCAGATTATTCAAAGTGAAGCAAGCAGTAAAGAAGTCTTAGTTGTAGGTTTAGTGTTTATTGTGGCTGGAATTAGTTTCAAATTAAGTGCAGCGCCTTTTCATATGTGGGCACCAGATGTTTATCAAGGCGCGCCAACTGCAGTCACATTATTTATTGGTTCTGCTCCAAAGTTTGCAGCTTTTGGTTTTGTAATGCGCTTATTGATCGAAGGCATGGGTGAAATGGTTGCAGATTGGCAAGGTATGTTGGTGATTTTAGCTGTTATGTCAATGGCTGTTGGTAACCTCGCCGCTATTGCACAAGAGAACATTAAACGTATGCTAGCGTATTCGACTATTTCTCACATGGGTTTCTTGCTACTTGGATTTATAAGTGCGGATTCAAATGGTTACAGTTCCGCTTTGTTTTATGTTATTGCCTATGTTCTGATGACGCTCGGTACTTTTGCTATGATCATGTTGCTATGTCGTACTGGATTTGAAGCAGAAAATATTAGCGACTTTAAAGGATTGAGTAAAAGAAATTCTTGGTATGCATTTATTACTTTGCTATTAATGTTTTCATTGGCAGGGATACCGCCAATGATTGGATTCTATGCCAAACTGTCTGTATTACAAGCAGTGGTTAATGCTGGTTATATTTGGCTTGCGGTTATAGCAGTGCTGTTTTCATTGATTGGTGCTTTTTATTACTTGCGTATTATTAAGCTCATGTATTTTGATGAACCTGAAACTGATGAGCCGATTACGCCTAATAGTGAAGTAAAAATTCTACTAAGTGCAAATGGCTTTGCAGTTCTGGCTCTTGGTATATTCCCCCAAGCGTTAATGGGACTAAGTCTCTACGCTATTCAAAATTCCATGTAAATATTTAACAAAAGCATATTTAAAAAATACTTTGTTAAACGACTATTAAGCGGGTTTGAATTTGGCCTTTGTATGAGCCATTTATTTCAATGACCTGAAATTTCAGTTATTGTTTTTCTTCTAGACGATAGTCAATAATGCTAAAAACAAGGTATGTACATCGGCTTATTTAATAGTTAGTACCTTATTAGCCATATCAACTTGAATTTTTCTTCATTACCCCTATATTAAAAACAAAATTTTTAAGGAGATAAAAGTGCAAGCTGAAACGATTAAAGAACACCTGAATTTTCAAACTGAGGCTAAGCAGCTATTAAAGCTGATGATTCATTCTTTATATAGTAATAAGGAAATTTTTCTACGCGAACTTATTTCAAATGCTTCTGATGCTGCAGATAAGTTGCGCTTTGAAGGACTTACTGATCCGGCATTGTTTGAATCTGATTCAGATCTTAAGATTTATGTAAGTTACGATAAAAACGAGCGAACGATTACTATTTCCGATAACGGAATAGGTATGTCAAGACAAGAAGTTATTGATCATATTGGCACGATTGCTAAATCGGGCACACGAGAATTTTTTAATTCTTTAACGGGAGATCAAGCCAAGGATGCTCATCTAATTGGTCAGTTTGGTGTTGGTTTTTACTCAGCATTTATTATTGCCGAGAAGGTGGTATTAAATACAAGGCGCGCCGGTCTAGCTCCCGAACATGGAGTTCGCTGGGAATCCAGTGGAGAAGGTGATTACACACTTGAGACAATAGAGAAATTAACACGTGGTACTGAAATAATACTTTTTTTGCGTAAGGATGAAGACGAATTTCTCAATGGCATGAGGATTCGCAATATCATTCGTAAATATTCTGATCACATCACGATGCCTATCGTAATGAAGAAAGAGGAATGGTCGCAAGAAGACAAGATAAATAAAATTGTTGATGAAGATGAAACCATCAATCAGGCAAGTGCTCTGTGGGCGCGTCCTAAAAATGAGATTACAGTGGAGCAATATCATGAATTTTATAAGCACGTAGCACATGATTTTGAGTCGCCATTAGCTTATCTACATGCACGAGTAGAAGGTAACCAGGAATATACACAGTTACTTTTTATTCCAGCACGAGCTCCCTTTGATTTATTTGATCGAGAGCGTCGCCATGGCATTAAGTTATATGTGCAGCGTGTATTTATTATGGATGATGCAGAAAAATTGCTTCCGAATTATCTGCGGTTTGTACGAGGTGTAATTGACTCCAATAGCCTGCCTTTAAATGTATCACGCGAAATCCTACAAGAATCTAAAGATATTGATACGATAAGAGCGGGTGTCGTTAAAAAAGTGCTAGGATTGATAGAGGATTTGTCTAAAAATGAGGATGAGGAAGGTAAAGAGAAATTTAGAACCTTTTATCGGGAATTTGGCCAAGTTCTCAAAGAAGGTGTTGGAGAAGATTATGCAAATCGCGAACGGATTGCCAAGTTGCTTCGTTTTGTAACAACGCAAAGTGATGGTGATGAGCCTTCTATTTCATTAGAGATATATCTGAACCGGATGAAAGAAGGGCAGGAGAAAATCTATTTTGTTACAGCTGATAACTTGAAAGCAGCAAAGAATAGTCCTCATTTGGAAGTATTCAGAAAAAAAGGTATTGAAGTGTTGTTATTATCAGATCGAATTGATGAATGGTTTGTGACCAATTTGACGGAATTTGAAGGAAAAGCATTGCAATCAGTTGCAAAGGGAGGGTTGGATTTAGGTAATCTAGAAGATGAAGCAGAAAAAGAAGAACGTGAAAAAGAGGCTAGTGCCTATCAAGAATTGACTGAAAAAATGAAAAAAGCACTTGACGAACAAGTAAAGGATGTTCGTCTAACTTACCGATTAACAGAATCACCCGCCTGTCTTGTCGCGGATACTCATGACATGGGTGGTAACTTGGAACGACTGCTGAAATCAGCAGGACAGAAAATACAACACGCCAAACCTATTCTTGAAATTAATCCCCATCACCCAATGGTTAAGCGATTAAAGACCGAGAGTGATAATTTTGAAGATTGGAGTTATATCCTTTTTGATCAAGCACTACTTGCTGAAGGTGGCCAACTTGAAGATCCAGCGGCATTTGTAAAGAGGCTCAATGAATTATTGTTGCTGAAATCCTGAGCTTTAGTGAATCTTGGAAATTTATAGCACTTCCGGGATAAATCGTACAATATCGGAAGTGTTTTTGCGATTTGAAACTTCTGCTTATTTTTAATGTCAATTTTGAGGTAAAGCTGACAGCAAAAAATAATTTTCTAAATATTGACTTAGGTAAGCAGTGGTTAAATCAAAAAAAAATCAGGATACAAAACCAGTTAAAGCTTATCAAGCAAAGCTGATTACTCCGTTTGCTGTTTTAGGAATAATCTCTGAAGAAGATTGGTTGACTGATATCGAATATTTGCCAAGGGATACAAAACCCTTAATACCACAAAATTATCTAGCCAAAGAAGTTTGTCGGCAATTACAAGCGTACTTATCTGAACCCTTTTTTAAATTTGATATCAACTTGCATATCGGTGGAACCACACATCAATATAGAGTGTGGCAAGCCATTCAAAATATTCCAAGTGGAAAAACGATCAGTTATGCTGATATTGCAGCACAGCTGCATTCTGCTCCAAGGGCGGTGGGTAGGGCGTGCGGAGCTAATAGACTGCCGATAATCATTCCGTGCCATCGAGTTATAGCTAAAAATGGCGGATTAGGAGGTTTTATGAATGCCAGTGATGGAAATCCCTTAGAGATCAAGCGGTGGTTATTACGCCATGAGAGCGCTTGATTTAGACGCCAATTTACTGGATGAATTTTCCGACGCTTTGTGGTTGGAAGATGGTTTGTCCAGGAATACACTCGATAGTTACCGTAATGATCTACGACTTTTTAGCGAATGGCTGAGAAAGAAGAATCAAGAAAATAAAGTGCTTACGGATGCAACGCATTCCGATTTACTCGAATTTTTAGCTTCTAGGGTCTCTGCTAAGATTAAAGCGAGCACGACAAGTCGTGAATTATCGAGTTTAAAGCGTTTTTATCGTTTCTTATTACGCCAAGGAAAGATTGTTATAGATCCTAGCCTCAATATTGAGACACCTAAGTTGCAGCGCAGTTTGCCGGAGAGCCTTACTGAAAAAGAAGTCGAATTGTTGCTAAGTGCTCCTGACCTTAAATATCCGCTAGGTTTGCGTGATCGCGCAATGTTGGAAGTTTTATATGCCAGTGGGCTACGAGTATCAGAATTAATCAATTTAAAGTACTCGCAAGTAAGCATGGACATGGGTGTATTACGTGTCATGGGAAAAGGTAGAAAAGAGCGCCTGGCCCCACTGGGAGAAGAATCTTTAGACTGGTTGAATCGATATACCAGAGAAGCTAGACCTTGCCTGTTAAATGGCATCGTTACCGATACCATTTTCGTTACAGCACGTGGAGCTGCAATGACACGCCAAGCTTTTTGGTATCTCATCAAACGATATGCGCAATTAATAGGAATTACTAAACAGTTGTCTCCGCATACACTACGTCATGCGTTTGCAACGCATCTTCTCAATCATGGTGCAGATTTGCGGGTAGTTCAATTGCTACTGGGGCATGCTGATATATCGACGACGCAAATTTATACGCATATTGCACGTGAGCGTTTGAAACAATTGCATGCCAAACATCATCCGCGCGGCTAGTGCCTACAGAGCGGTTTTTTTTACTCCCCAAAATACATAGAGTGCGGTTATTCCGAGACAAATAAAGGCAGCTAGAGACCAATCCGGAATCGTTAGTGATAAAAATTTCCAATCAATGTTTGCGCAATCACCATTAGCCTCAAACATTCCAGGCCACCACTCTGCAATAGGTAAAGCATTCAAAAAAGCTTCTTCTGGGCTAATGCCACATTCGAATGATTCTGGAAAACGTATCAACCAAGCATGCCGTGCAGCAATTATTGCACCAGTCAATGCAAACACTGACATTAAAAGACCGTAAAAACGCAGTCCAATGGTCTTGGGGTTATGAAGAAATGCTACGATTGCAGTTAATCCCAGTAGCCAGTAGGCAAGCCGTTGCGCTACACACAACGGACAGGGAAGCAGTTTGTCGACATGTTGCAAATATTGCGCATAAGCCAAAAGGCCGATGCAGCTCAGAAAAATAAATAAAAATAGTAGTCTCATATTATTTTCTCACCACAATTAATTTCGTTGTTTATCCATTAAGCATTTGTGGATTTCATACAATTTGCTATGATGGACAAATTCAGCTTACTGAATATTAATAATAGTAGCACTGGAATTCCTTATTTTTTTATTAGTCGGGAGAATTACTATGCAGATGAAGATATTTGTTGCAGCTTTGTTTACTATCTTTGCTTTCATTATTTCAGATGTATCCATTGCGGAATTAGGTAATATGGATCAGGCTGAAGCCAAAGCTAAAACCAAATTTGACCATGTCGGATTAGCTGAATTATATGAAAAAGAAGCTAAGGAGATGAGTGCAAAAGTGGAAGAACAAAAAGCATTGCTGAAAGAATATGAGGAACACAGTGAATATTATGGCCGCGAAGGTCAAGATTTTCATGCGCACCATGAAGCATTATTGCGTAAGTATACGAAAGCGGTAGAACGTAATAATGAAATGGCTGCCGCCCATCGAAGAATGGCGGGAAAAGGTAAGTAAATATTTCATAAATTAACTGACAAGTGGTAACTGATATCAAATTCAGCCAGTGCTGAATTTGATATTTACGTATGCATAGTTAGGCGGGTTATTTTAATTAAATAGAGTGTATGTTCTCTTTCCAGATGGCATAAGCAAGCACTCCCCATGCACTGAGAAATGAAAGGCCGCCAAAGGGTGTGATCATGGCAATTCCACGCATTCCAGTCAGGCTAATAACGTAGAGGCTGAAGCTGAATAAAATGATGCCAATCATCATTAACCAGCCGGATATTGGAATCAAACGGGATTTAGGAAAGTGTAGCAAAAGAAGTCCGATAATGATAATCCCGAAAGCGTGATAAAAATGGTATTGCACACCGGTGTGATAAACCGTGAGCATATCGGCTGATAAGATTCGTTTCAGACCGTGTGCGCCAAAGGCGCCTAAAGCAATACAAAATACTGAATTTAGTATGCCCAAAATTAGAAAAGTTTTTGCCATCGACAATCCTGTGTTTATGAAGTAAGTTGATTTTGATTTGTGAGTATGCTGTTTAAGAATTTTTGGTCTTTGTGACATCCGCTTCGCACAGTCCGTGCGCGAATTTTACTTGAATTTTATCACCGGGATTGATCTGTTTGCTGTCGCAGATGATTATATTGTTGCGCATGGAAAAAGTGATGCTATAACCTCGTGCCAATACGGATTGTGGATTAAGGTGGGACAACTGTACCTGTAAATGCTGCATTCTAATGGACAATGATGAAAAATAACGTGAGCATTCATGGTGCATACGCACAAGCAATTCTTTTTGCCGTTGTTCCAGTCTGGAGATATTGGGGCTAACAGTTATTATCCTCTGAGTAAGTTCAAGTAATTTCCATTGCCTTTTTTCAGTTTGATATTGCCAGGTTTTGATGAATCGATCTTGTAAATGGTGTAACTGAATAATTTGGTGTTTTATGCGATCACCTGGATAAATGAGGCGGTGGGACAAAATATCCACTTGCTGCATGGCATTTTCAGTGCGATGCCACGCGTCGCGATATAAACGTTGATGTAAGATATCTAATCGATGACCTAATTCAATGCGGTCCTTGCTCGCCAATTCTGCGGCTCCGGTAGGTGTGGGGGCACGTATATCAGCTACAAAGTCGGCAATGGTGAAGTCTGTTTCATGACCGATTCCACTAATAATGGGTATCGGACTAGCAGCAATGGCAAGTGCAACAATTTCTTCATTAAATGCCCACAAGTCTTCAATACTTCCTCCGCCACGACATAGTATTAGCACATCGCATTCGGATCTTTCGCATGCCATTTTAATCGTATTAGCGATACTGGTAGCTGCTGTTTTTCCTTGCACCAGGGTGGGGTAAATAACGACCGGTAACCACGGCATCCGTCGTTGAAGTGTTGCTAAGACGTCACGTAACGCAGCAGTATCGGGAGAAGTAATAATACCAATTTGTTTGGTATAAACGGGTAAGGTTTTTTTTGTTTCAATGCTGAATAATCCCGATTTTTCCAATTTGGATTTAAGTTTCTCAAATGCTTCATATAGCTCGCCAAGTCCGGCACGCCGCATGGTTTCAATATTCAATTGAAAATCACCCCGGGGTTCGTACAGAGTGACTAATGCGAGCACCTCAACTTGCATGCCATCTTTGGGTTGCCAGTCAATATATTGATTTTTATGGCTGAATAAAACGCAACGAACTTGTGCACTGGCATCTTTAAGAGAAAAATACCAATGCCCAGATTGGTAGCATTTAAAATTTGAAATTTCTCCTTGAACCCATAGTAATGGCATATTCTGTTCAAGAAACTGCTTCGTAGCACGATTCAATTCACCGACAGTCAGCACGTGCAGGCGCTCATGAGATATATTGAAAAATGTATTCATTTAACTGCCTTATGATAATCCATACATTTCTTGGGGACGTATAATACATCGTTAAAATAAAAAAAATTGAGCAGTGGCAGGTAAAGCTTGTTGTTTAATTAATCGATGGCATCGATTAATTAATAATCAGGTTAGAAAAATTATTTGAATTTGATAACTTACTCTGTCTATTCGTAACAAACTCACAAGCTTATCCACAGAAATTGTGGATAGATGAACAAAAATTAGGTTACTGTATCTTGTTGAAAGTGCGTCATAAATACAACATTGTATGGCAAATTAATCACTAAGTTATAAAATAAGCGAATCATCAGGTAATATCCTAGCTTACAGAATAATACCTGGATCCACATTTTGTAAGGAGATTATTGCGTGTTATCTTTGATTCAAGCAGCCGGTTGGCCGATTTGGCCGATCATCATTGCTTCTGTTGTTGCTATGGGCATTATTATTGAACGAATGTGGACATTACGCCTAAGTATTATTTCACCCAAGGAATTATTACCTCGGGTTTTGAATGAATATAAGAGAAATGGTACAAATCCGGAGATGGTTGCTCGTCTCCAACAGCACTCGCCTCTGGGTGAAATATTGGCCGCGGGACTCAAGAATGTAAAAAGTTCGCGCGAAATTATGAAAGAATCAATTGAAGAGTCGGGTCGAGTCGTAGCGCATGACTTAAATCGTTATTTGACAACGCTGGGGACGATCGCTGCGCTGAGTCCTTTAATGGGTTTGTTCGGTACTTTGGTAGGAATGATTGAGATTTTCGGATCAAATTCACCGACGGGTAGTAATCCTGCACAGTTAGCTTATGGAATTTCTGTAGCGCTTTATAATGCAGCTTTTGGCATACTTGTCGCCATTCCAAGCATGATTTTTTATCGGCATTTTCGTGCAAGAGTGGATGGTTTTGTTCTTGAAATGGAATTGCAAGCTTTAAAACTTATAGAGATTGTGCATGGAGAGCGAGAAAATTGAACCATCATAGCCGGAAACTAATCCGACTATTCTAATTAAACACATCCGGAAATTTAATTCGGATTCGTCAATCCTAGATTAAAAATTCTTTTACAACTATTTGAATTGTTAGAAATAGCTTGCTAACGAGGAGTTATGCATGAGTAATCGACTTAGCTTGGTTACCGGTGGTGGTGGTTTTATTGGATCGCATTTAGTTCAAACGCTGCTGGAAAATGGAGAAGCAGTCAGAGTATTGGAGTTGCCGGACGTGCCGTTGCCTGAGGGTGTTGAAGTAGTGCGTGGCTCGATCTGTGATGCTGAGGTGGTTCGCTGTGCATTGAAGGGTGTGCGAAGAGTTTATCATTTAGCAGCCAATCCAAATTTATGGGCGGTCAAGAAAAGTGATTTCAATCGTGTTAATTTTGAAGGAACCCGGACTATTTTTGCCGAGGTGGCCAAGCATGACATTGAAGTAGTGGTGTATACTTCAACCGAATCGATATTGACTGGAAATGTTGATAAGGATAGTTTTTTCGCTGTAGAGATGGAACGTAAGCTGGGTCAGATGCCGGGGCCTTACTGCCGGTCTAAATATCTGGCTGAGCAAGAAGCATTTAAAGCTGCTCAAGCAGGGATGCCAGTTGTAGTTGTTGCGCCTACTTTGCCGGTGGGACCAGGAGACCGTTTAATAACGCCGCCAACACGAATGATCCTTGATTTTGTCAATTCCAAAAACCCAGTATATCTGGATTGTGGTTTCAATATGGTCGATGTGCGGGATGTAGCCAAAGGCCATCTCCTTGCTGCTGAGCATGGTGTACATGGTGAACGGTATATTTTGGGAAATGAAAATCTGACTTTGGGTCAATTGTTGCGTTGGATTGAAGAGATTACAGGGTTAGTTATGCCAAAACGGCGTATACCCTATTGGCTTGCGTTAATGACAGGAGTGATAACAGAATTTGTCGCAGATCATGTGACACATTGTCCACCGAGGGCACCGTTAACAGGTATACGTTTGGCACATCATCCGATGTACTTTGACAGTTCAAAGGCAATAAATCAGTTGGGTTTTCCGCAAAATTCCGTGCGTAAAGCGCTAGAAGACGAGATCAATTGGTTGTTAAATAACGGGTTAGTTATTCAACATCTGCCATTCATTCAAGTTCGAAGAAGTTTGAAGATTTAGTATATTCTAAGTCATGAAAGAAAATATTAATTTTTTTAGTAATTGTAATGCGATAATGAATCATAAGTATCTGATTGTTATTGCTATGGTGTTTTTTATCGCAGTATTGCAAGGGTGTGCAACCCCATCAAAAACTGGCAGCGAGGATGTTGATTCTGTTGATCCGCACGAAGAAATCAATCGTGCTTCCTATAATTTTACTGATAGAGTGGATCGCGCGGTGTTTGAACCCGTTGTCAATGCATACATTGATTATATGCCGAATGCAGCGCAGCGGTCGATTGGAAATTTTTACGATAATCTGGGGTACCCCAATGTTGTCTTAAACTCGTTTTTGCAGGGTAAAGTAAAGCAAGGATTTCAGGATACCTTGCGTTTTGCTATCAATTCATCGATTGGCATGTTTGGGCTTTTTGATATGGCTACTCATATGGGCCTAGAAAAGCATGATGAGGATTTTGGTCAAACCCTAGGCGTATGGGGAGTAAATCCGGGTTCCTATTTGTTTATTCCTCTGTTAGGACCAAGCAGTCAGCGCGATGTTACCAATATTCCATTTGGTCTTGTTACCAACGTGCTTTTTTATGCAGGACTGGCAGTAGGCACATCATTTGCCGCGCCTTTAACGATTTTGGGCGCAATTGACAAGCGTGCACGCTTATCGGGCCCTATGCGTGTGCGTGACGAGGCGGCATTAGATCCATATTTATTTGTCCGTGAAGCTTCTATGCAGCAACGTGAATTTTTAATTCACGATGGTAATTTGCCATTGGATCTTTATTATGAACCATTTCAAGATAATCCTTTTGATACAGACTCAAAAAAGAAAAAGAAAAAAATAAATGATGCTATGAAAAATTGAATATGAAGGTGTATGAATTCTGTTTGAGTGTATTTGAAAAATAGAGACTTTATATAAAAATAAAGTAGAGTTGAATGGGGCTGGTATATATACTTATACCTATTATTGGGAAATTTGACGGATATAGTGCTTGGGAATATGGATAGCTTTTATAGAAAAACAAACTTGGCGCAACAACAAAATGATCAGAACCTGAATAGAGAGACCCTATCGTCGTCGGCCAACTCAGACTTAGATTCGGATGGATTTAATATGGCTAAGGTGGATGAAGAGTTCACCCTGGCTCGTTCGGCTATACTGGCTTTACAAAATCCAGATGGACATTGGTGTTTTCCGTTGGAAGCAGACTGTACCATTCCGGCAGAATATATTTTGATGATGCACTTCATGGATGAAGTGGATGTTATTCTGGAAAATAAAATTGCACACTTTATCCGTGATAAGCAAGATATGAAACATGGCGGATGGCCGCTGTATTATGGCGGCGCGTTTGATATTAGTTGCACTATTAAATCGTATTATGCGCTTAAGCTGGTGGGGGATTCTCCGGATGCCCCGCATATGGTACGTGCACGGGAAGCGATTTTAGCCCTTGGCGGAGCAGCGAAAGCCAATGTTTTTACACGCTTGCTGCTGGCGATGTATGATCAGATTCCCTGGCGTGGTGTACCGGTTGTGCCGTCTGAATTGGTATTGCTACCACGATGGTTTCCTTTTCACCTGAGCAAGGTTTCGTATTGGTCGCGCACAGTAATGGTGCCATTATCGATTCTGTGCACTTTAAAAGCCCGCGCAATTAATCCTCGCCAAGTGAACATTCGCGAACTATTTTTGATACCGCCTGAACAAGAGACAGACTATTTCCCCAAAGCGGATACGCTGCTTAAACGCGCTTTTATGTTGGTCGAACGTGTGTTATCACGTGTAGAACCTCATCTTCCTCATTCAATTCGCCAATATTCCATTCACCGTGCGGAAAACTGGATATTGGAACGTCTAAACGGCGAATGTGGTATTGGCGCCATTTTTCCTGCTATGGTTAATGCCCACGAAGCATTAACGTTGTTAGGCTATAAGTATGATCATCCCAATCGCGTACAGTGCCGCAATGCACTACGCGGATTGTTGATTGATGAAGGCGAGCGGGCTTGGTGTCAACCTTGTACGTCACCGGTTTGGGATACCGTATTGACGTGCTTGGCGCTGCAGGAAGATCCGACAACAGATCAGGAGCCGGTGTTGAAAGCGCTGGATTGGCTGGTTGAACAGCAGGTTCTGGATGAACCGGGCGATTGGCGTGATAAACGGCCGGATTTGCCGGGTGGTGGCTGGGCATTTCAATATGCCAATCCACATTACCCAGATCTTGACGATACCGCTGCAGTAGCTTGGGCATTGGAACAAGGAAGTGCCGAGCATCATAAAGAATCTCTGGAACGCGCAGCAAACTGGTTGGCGGGCATGCAATCCGCGAATGGTGGTTTTGCTGCATTCGATATCGATAACACTCATCACTATCTTAACGAAATTCCATTTGCCGATCATGGCGCATTAATCGATCCGCCTACCAGCGACGTGACCGCACGTTGTGTTGGTTTACTTGGAAAATATGGTAGACATCAACATGAAGTATGGCGAGGTATCAGCTTTTTGTTGCGGGAACAGGAAAAAAACGGCTCCTGGTTTGGACGTTGGGGTACCAATTATATTTATGGCACTTGGTCCGTGCTGGAAGCATTCCGCCTGGCAAAATTCGATATGCAGCATACTTCGGTGCGTCGTGCGGTACAGTGGCTCGAATCGGTACAAAGAGCGGATGGAGGTTGGGGTGAAACCAATGATTCTTACCTGGATACCAAGCTGGCAGGACAGTTTGTTGAAACCAGCACGGCATTTCAAACAGCCTGGGCTGTACTGGGCCTGATGGCTGCCGGTGAAGTGAATAGTGAAGCGGTACGTAAAGGCATTCATTACTTATTGCGCAATCAGACAAGCGATCATTTGTGGGAAGAGCCTTGGTTTACTGCACCCGGTTTCCCGCGTGTTTTCTACTTGCGCTATCACGGTTACTCGAAATTTTTCCCATTATGGGCATTGGCGCGATATCGCGCCTTGACCAGAACTCTGGCTGCGTGCATCTAATTGGCGTAGTGACTGCTTTACGGGCTGAAGCCAGTTGCATTGTATCGGCTCGTATCCCGTTCAACGAAAGTGTTCGAATCAATGCACATAGCGTTGTATGGCTCAGTGGTATGGGTGCATCTGCAGCGCAACGTGCGGCAAAAGAATTGTGTCAGCACGGCGTTACTGCATTGGTTAGTTTCGGTGTGGCCGGTGCATTGGATCCTAGTTTGAAACCTGGTGATTTGGTGTTGCCGGATGCGATTTATGCGGACCAGCAATGGCCGGTTAATTTAGTATGGCGTGATCGCTTACAACAGAAACTTGCGATGGATGTCACTGTGGTTAATGGCGTATTAGCCAATAGCGCAGAACCATTGACGGACGAAAAAACAAAACAGGCTTTGGCACAAGCAACGGGTGCTTGTGCGGTGGATATGGAAAGTGCCGCGATTGCTGCAGTAGCGGCAACAGCGCGTATCCCGTTCATAGCCGTGCGTGCGATTATCGATCCGGTGCAATTTTCACCGCCGCAAGCGCTTCTTAGCGCAGTATATCCCGATGGAAGCGTCAATCCTGTTCGTATCATGACACTATTACTAAATCGCTCAGTTCATTTCAGTACGCTGATACAAATGGGGGCGGGGATGCGCGCAGCGCGCAAGACATTATCACGAGTGATTCAATTGGCTGGATCTGGAATGGCCAGTCAGATTCCGGATTGATTGACATAACAATTCTACATTGACTGAGTTTGCCCTTGCAGTTGCAGCGCCGCTAAGCGTGCATACAAACTACACGATTGCAATAGCTCCGCATGCGTACCCAGTGCATCGAGATGGCCGTGATCCAACACAGCAATACGATCGGCGGACTGAACCGTAGCCAAGCGGTGCGCAATAACGATGGTGGTACGATTGCGCATCAATTGTTGTAACGCTTGCTGCACCCAATATTCGCTTTGTGCATCCAATGCGCTGGTAGCTTCGTCCAGTAATAAAATTGGTGCATCCGCTAACAAGGCACGTGCAATGGCCAGCCGTTGTTTTTGGCCACCCGACAAACCTAAGCCAGAATCTCCTAAAAGCGTGCGATAGCCTTGCGGCAGTTTGCAGATGAATTCATGGGCGTAGGCTGCTTCGGCGGCAGCTTGCACTTCCGTATCGCTGGCATCAGGGCGTGCGTAGCGCAGGTTATCGCTGATGGAACCATGAAACAGTACGGGATTTTGTGATACCAAAGCAAAGCAGCGGCGCAAAGCAAAAAGATCCAAATGTCGAATATCGATTCCCTCTAACTTAATGCTGCCCTCTTGGCAGTCAAAGAAACGCAGCAATAAATCGAATAAAGTAGATTTCCCGGCACCGGAGGGTCCGACCAGTGCCAGCGTCTCCCCAGCCCGGATGGTAAGCGTCAAGTGATCGATAGCCAATATTTCCGGACGGGAAGGGTAGGCGAAGCTTAATTGATCAATCTCGATATTGCCGAGCACTTTTGTTAGGAGCTGAGGATGCTGAGGGGACTGGATAAGATTTTTTGCGTGTAATAATTCCATCGTTCGCTCAGTCGCACCAGCAGCGCGTTGTAATTCGCCAACGACTTCCGAGATAGAAGCAACGGCGGAGCCGACAATGACGCTATAAAAAACAAACGCTGCCAGTTCACCCGCACTGATGCGGCCTTCGATTACATCCATACCCCCCACCCACAACATCAAGCCGACAGCGCCAAGTACCAGTATAATGACCAAGGTAATCAGCAAAGCGCGTTGGGTAGTGCGTTGCTTAGCCACGGCAAACGCATCTTCCACTTGATCGTGGAATTGCCGTTGATCGATGCATTGGTGATTATAGGCCTGAACGGTTTTAATCTGGCCGAGCACTTCGCCGACGTAAGCGCCCACTGCGGCAATTTTATCCTGGCTTTGGCGCGACAAATGCCGTACCCGGCGGCCGTAAATTAAGATGGGAATGACCACGAGTGGCACGCAAACCATCACCACCGCGGTCAATTTCGCATTGGTGATGAATAACCAGGCAATGCCACCTAGCATCATGATCAGATTACGCAATGCAAATGAGACGGACGAGCCGATAACGGTTTGCAATAATGTCATGTCTGCAGTCAAGCGCGACTGAATTTCAAGGCTGCGGTTTTGCTCGAAAAAACCGGGATGCAAATGAATCAGATGATTGAAAACCTTGCTGCGGATATCCGCAATCACCCGTTCACCCAGCCAGGTAACCCAGTAGTAGCGGGTAAACGTACCGATGGCCAATGCCACCACCAGCAACAAAAACATTACGACATATTGGCTCAAGAGCTCCTGAGATTGCGTCGCAAAACCCTGATCAATCAGCAGGCGGATGCCTTGCCCAATCGACAGAGTGATCGTTGCAGTAAACAATAACGCCAACAAACTGTAGCAGACTTGGCGTTTATACGGTGCAATAAACTGTGCGGCCAGTTTGATGGCGTGCCAGCGGGCTCCAGCATTATGTGGATAATCTGTCATTTGTTTACATTTAATTAACTTATTGAATCATCTGGCTTGACTGGATATTAACGCCGACTTTATTTTTTCTAATCCTTCCGTTGTATGCGCTACAGTGGGAAGTCGTGGTTTAATGCGTGGTTCAATAGGCTGGTTTATAGAAGTCAAACTGGGGTCTTGATTATTCAGTGGCATCATGTGACCCGTAAAAATGTCTAACGATTGACGTAAAAAACGCTTCGAACACATTTCGATTTCCGCCAATACACCATAGGACAAAATCCTGCTATTACGCTATAGCATTTGCGTACCATAATTCGCAGCAGCAAGGATCAGTGCTGTTTTCTTTATTTTTCCATCTGGTATTTTTTTGCCGCCAGACGGGCGATTTGCTTACCCATGTCTGAGCCGATTTTGCCGGAATTGCGGTAGTGTACTCCGTCGTATATCCGGGCATTGGCAACTTCCTGCATAAAATCGTCAAAATTCGTCCAATGGCGCGCTATGCCGCCAGCAGCCCTGCTGGTGGTAGTTAATCGAGGTATCGGATTGTCACCAATGTCGGCTTGCAGCACGGTACCCACCGCCGCCGACACGATGCAGTGAGCGCATGGATATTCCGGATGCATAGGGGTATCGATAAACGGAATCCACGATGCATCACGTTCGGTTGCATCGTTATCGTCGATATCGCCGTTACGAATTGCTGTGACAGGTCGCCAGAAACCATAATGATATTTGGCATCAAAAACCGCAATCAATCCATCATCGGAAGCTTGCGTAACTGCTGCAAACAGACGGGCGTTTTGGGTGATTTCCCTGTCAGACTGATTGGCAACCGAACGCACAATACCATGATAAATCGGCGGCATAACTTCTTCCCAAAAACGAGCAATTTCAGTTTGTTCTGCACTACGTTGAGTGCTGTTTTTGTGTCCGAGCGCTTTAACTTCATTGTAATCCTTTGCCCAAAGTTCACTGCCGAGTTCAGGTGGCGGAGTGGGGCGGAATTGCGACGGACTGCTCATCAACCAAGGTTTGCGGCTCATCCACTGAGGCGCTTCCGGAATGACCGTGGGTACATAAGCACCCGCACGGGTATACGGACGATAGGATTCTTGCGCCGCAGCACCGTCATGATTGCGTAATGCCAGAATTGCTGTAGCTGCCGCTTTGCCTACTGCGATACCCTGGCTTTTGGTTTCTCCATCAGCGATGACTGTCATTGCAACCTGATAGGCGGCATCGATTTCTGCTTGCTGATGCGGAATTAATGTTGAAAGCGCTGTATGGTTTGCGGCGGCAACTGCAGCATCGACTGAAGCGCCAGGCACAGCTTGCAGATTGGTATCATTGATTGGGTAACGCTGCGTAATTGCATTGACTGCTTCATAAACAGCAGCTTGTACAATTGCCAGTGCCCGCTCAGCCGGCAGCGGCCCAATATTTGCATCAACCACGATATCACCCGCCCGTTGATTCCAGTCAGTCACGGCATCGGCCAACACATGTAATGGCATGAGTATGACTAACAAAGCAGCAATGGTGGTAGCTCTTACTATATGGTGAGATGGATAAAGTTGTTGCATCATGGTTTTTCTTCTCCAAAGCTATTATTGATTACTGAATATGCTTTAGTATTTTGCTTGGCCGTACCCAAATACGCAAATGCTTTATCGGTATGATGGGCGAGCGAGACAAATATACCAACACTGATGCAAAGCAACGATTGCCAGGTTTGAATCCTATAGCCGTTGGCATATTATAGGGCCATTACATGTAAAAACTGGAATCAGTAATAACACAACCACATAATTTCACTTAAACTTAATCAATAATGAGGCTCGGTAATGAAAAAAATCCTGATCGCTATTTGTAGTAGCTTGATATTGTCTTCTTGCACATGGGTTAAAGTAACAACCAGAGGTGAAGGTGTTCGCCTAGTGCAATCGGTCAAAGCCGTTGAATCATGTAAAAAACTAGGAACGGCAAACACGAAAGTTGTTGATCGATTCATATTCCATCGGGATGCGGATAAAGTTGCCGGTGAACTGGCGGATCTTGCGCGCAATGAAGCGGGACTGATGGGCGGTGATACCATTGTGCCCGCTTCTGAAATTATTGATGGACGGCGCAGTTTTGCTGTTTATCGATGCTTTTAATCAAGATGAAAGCCTGTATGTTGAATGACGAGTAGCTATGCTTCAACTTACTGGAGGGATGCTGTACTCTGTAATTATCCAAATGAGCTGGTTATTTTCAAAACCCAGCTATCGATCAGTTCGCGAAGTTCGTCAGGATGGGTGGCTGGGAGCCAGTGATCGGAATCGATGGTGGCAAATTCTACGTGCGGTAATTTACGCAGCAATTGCTCCGTGCGTTTTGCATCGGTGACACTGTGGCCGCTTGACTGTATTACGAGGGTTGGGCAGTGAACGCCGGAAACCGGCAGGGGACGCAATATTTCAATAAGGTTACTTAGGTATTGCGCTGTTGGAACAATTTTTAGGTCATGCCAAGGGGAACCATAGTCTGCCAGCATGGCTTTCAATTCGATTTGACTCGATTCCTGAACGCGGCGATCCAGTATTTGCAGATCCAGGGTTTCAAGCTGGCGCCGGTAGAAGCCGAGCCGGTTGAGCAGTTTAATCAATACCAATGCGATACGCAGTAACGAAATAAATCGCCGTAGCTGGGCGAGTATGCCGGTTACCGCTTCGGGAGCTATGGGTTCAATCAGTATTAATCCGGCGCATTGATCGGGGTAACGGGTTGCGAAATTCAATGCAATGTTGGCGCCGAGGCAATGACCTGCAACGATAGCGCGGGATTTCTGTGCATGTTGCAGCAATGCCGCAATATCTTGACTCCATTCCTCAATGCGGGCTGGGCCGCGCCAGAGCGATTCGCCATGTCCGCGCAGATCGGGGCGAAGCAGGCAATAATCGGCAAGCAGGTGGCTATGCTGGACAAAATGCCACCAGCGGGTTGAATTACTGGCCGCACCGTGCAGCAGTACGAGGGGCATATTTTGTTGGTTTTGCGGCGGTGACCATCGCCAGTAGGTAAGGTTGACACCGTCTTTACTCTGGAAACATCGCTTTTCATCCATTTACAACCGCCCGGTTTTTTTCAGCCGGCGCTGTACCATGCGGTGATAAAGTGATGACAGGATAGGCCGGATGATTGGTAAGCCGATCAGCCAAGCGAGAGGCTTAAGTATGGGTACACGTGTCATCAGCACAATATAGGCATCCAGTTCCGAAACGATGTGCTGGTGTTCATCGCGAACATGCAGCTCGCTTATGGCTTTGCGCGGATCAATGCCGATGCCGCGCAAATGATCATCCTGGCCTGTAATGTCAAACCAGCATACTTCTTTCCCGCTTTCGCCTGCCAATTTCTCATAATCTTGCCGATCCTTGATACAACTGGGGCAGGCGCCATCGTAGTAAACTGTGATTATTTTCTTCTCTTCACTCATCATCAACTCCTACCATGAAAAACGATCACTTGCGAGCCATGATTACAATCGATTAAAAAATATCAATACAGAGGCATAAAAAGCTAAACTGACTCATTATCGAAGAAATAAGCTATTTAATCATTGCGTTGCGTAACTTCCACCAAATGATAGCCAAATTGCGTTTTAACCGGTCCTTGCACTTCACCCACCGGTGCGCTGAATACCACGGTATCGAATTCCGCAACCATTTGTCCGCGGCCAAATTCGCCTAATTCACCGCCTTGCTTGCCGGAGGGACATAACGAATGTTGTTGGGCCAATTCAGCGAAATCGGCGCCATTCTCGATTTCCGCTTTGAGGTTGTTACATTGCTCTTCTGTTTTAACCAAAATATGACGTGCGCTTGCTCGTGCCATGAGATTTCTCCGATATTTATCAAAAATAATGTTTCTTACGTGATACATTTAAGCATAGAGTGGCATGCCTGTTAAAGCATTGTTTGCTTTTTCAAGAGATATCATTTCAAGTATTACAGGTAATTAATTGTACTCATTGCAAGATTGCTTATTGAAATGACAGAACTACAGATTATTCTGGAGTACTTTAATTATTTCCAAGATATGAGTTTTTTATGAATTTAGAAAATATTTTAATCTCATTGTTTAGCAGACATCATGCTTGAGTTGCGCGATATTACAAAGGGCTACGCCGAGGGGCGCAAGGTGTTGGCGAATTTGGATTACACGTTGAATACCGGCGAATATATCGCAATCATGGGTGAGTCGGGAGTGGGCAAGTCGACGTTGTTGAATCTGATTGCCGGATTGGATACACCGGATGCGGGTGAGGTTCGTATCAACGGCATTGCCATTTCATCGCTCGATGACGATGCGGCGACGAAATTGCGGCGTGAACAGTTCGGATTTATCTTTCAAGCGTTTCATGTATTACCGCACCTGACGTTAGCGCAAAATATCGCATTGCCGTTGTTATTAAACGGTGAGGCAATAGATCGTGTGGAATTGATGTTAGAGCAAATCGGGTTGCGCGGCCGCGGACATCATTTTCCACGTCAGTTGTCAGGCGGAGAGTTGCAACGTGTGGCCATTGCGCGAGCATTGATTCATCGCCCTAAACTGGTGTTGGCGGATGAGCCGACAGGTAATCTCGATCCCGATACTGCGCATGAAATTTTGCAGTTGATTCGCGCGGAAATTAAAGCCAATGGCGCGATGGGAATTATCGTGACCCATTCGCATCTAGCCGCTGCGACAGCGGATAGCGTATTGAATCTGACGATGGAAGGCTTGCACGCAACGCAGCCCTTGCAGCCAGTATGAATTTGATCGCATTATATCGCTGGTTACTGCTAGGCGAATGGCGTGCGCATTGGGTGCAAGTCATGGTGGCACTGATTGCGATTGCCGTCGGCGTGGCCATGGCATTTTCCATTCACTTAATCAATACGGCCGCTTTCAATGAGTTTTCTGCGGCCAGTAAAAGCCTTTCCGGACAATCGGATTTACAGGTGCATAGCCGTAAGGCGCTTTTCGATGAGGCCCTATACCCGCTGCTGGCCAACCATGACGGTGTTGCACTGGCCAATCCGGTGCTGGAGCTGGATATCGCTGTTTCAGGCAAATTGCAAAATCGCAACGATCATAAACTTAAAATTATCGGTATCGATACATTCCGTGCCATGCAGATTGCGCCTGACTTGCTGGGACTGCCTGAAGAAGGGAAAACGTTGGATCGCTTTGCCAACGATACTATTTTTTTATCGCCGGCGGCAATGAAATGGCTGCAAGTCAAGCAAGATGATTGGTTGCAATTGCACGCCGGATTGGAAACTATCACGCTACGCGTTGCCGGCGGTTTGGTGCGGGCAAGGGCAGGGCAGCGTATTGCGGTAATGGATATCGGTGCGGCGCAGTGGCGCTTTCAACAGTTGGGCGTGTTGTCGCGGATTGAATTGAAATTACAGGATGGCGTCAACCATGCGGCATTTAAAGCCAGATTAGCGAAAGAACTGGGTGAATTGTATGTAGTTACCGAGCAATTGGATCAGGAGAAGCGTATTGCCAACATGTCCCGTGCTTACCGCGTGAATCTCAATATGCTGGCATTGGTGGCATTGTTTACCGGCGCTTTTTTGGTGTTCTCCACGCAAGCTTTGTCCGTCATTCGACGGCGGCAGCAGTTTGCATTGCTGCGTGTACTGGGTGTGACGCGGCAGCAATTGCTGCGGCAAGTGGCTGTGGAAGGAATGATTCTGGGGATATTGGGCTCTCTGTCAGGGTTAGTCTTAGGATATACCGTTGCAGAATTAGCTATCCAGTTTCTAGGCGGAGATTTGGGCAGTAATTTTTTTCCTGGCGTGAAACCGAGCATTCATTTTGATTTATTGACTGCTTTACTATTCATGGGTATTGGCATTGTGGTGACTTTAATGGGCAGCATCATACCGGCGCTGGAAGCCGCTCGTGCCAAGCCTGCATCGGCATTACGCTCGGGCAGCGAAGATACGGCCATGGCGAAATTATCGGCGCCTTGGTTCGCTATCGCTTGCTTGGTGATTGCGTTATTGTTTACGCAATTGCCACCGGTTTTTGAGTTGCCGGTTTTCGGTTATCTGGCCATTTCATTGCTGTTGATTGGCGGCATTGCACTGATGCCGCATTTTACCGCTTGGTTTTTCTCGGTTTTACTGGTACGCATGCCGAAAAAGCATAGCAATGCCGTATTGACACTAGCATTGGCGCGGCTTGCCAATGCGCCGAATCAGGCATCGATCGCGCTGGGTGGTATTCTCGCGAGCTTTAGCCTAATGGTGGCAATGGCAATTATGGTAACCAGCTTTCGCATTTCCATCGACAACTGGCTTGGACAGGTTTTGCCGGCGGATTTATACGTGCGTATTGTGACCAGTGGAGATCAAGGCGGATTTGAGCCTGATGCACAACAAGTCATTACTGCGCTGTCCGGTTTTACCCGCATTGATTTCTTTCGTACGCAGCAATTGTTATGGGATCCCAATCGTCCTGAAATTACTTTATTTTCCCGTCCGGTAGATCGCGCGGATCCGCGTAATACATTGCCTATGACCGATGATATGCTGGCGCCCGGATCAATACCGGATGATGTTATGCCGGTATGGATTTCCGAAGCGATCGTGGATTTGTATGGCTATCGCGTGGGCGACAAAATAACATTGCCAATTGCGGCAACAGCCAGTGAATTTTTAGTGGCCGGCGTGTGGCGGGATTATGGCCGCCAATTTGGCGCGATTCAGATGCTATTGTCGGATTATCAAAAATTGACCGGAGATTTGCGTATCAATACCGCTGCCATGTGGCTCGAAGATGGGGTAACGGCGGACAAGTCAATTGATGTACTGCGGCAATTACCGTTTGGTTCGGCTCTGGAGATTTCACGGGCTAGCGATTTGCGGGCATTGAGTCTGGAAATTTTTGACCGTAGTTTTGCAGTGACGTATTTACTGGAAATAATTGCTGTTGTGATTGGCTTGCTTGGTGTGGCTGCGAGTTTCTCAGCGCAAACGCTCGCGCGGGTGAAAGAATTCGGTATGTTACGGCACATTGGCGTTTTACGCCGGCAGATTCTAGCTTTGTTGGCAGCGGAAGGCGGTTTCTTGACCTCACTTGGAATTTTATTGGGTTTTGTTTTAGGTTGGGGAATCAGCTTGATTTTGGTGTTTATTGTCAACCCGCAGTCTTTTCACTGGACAATGCAATTGCATTTGCCATGGCGTTGGTTGATCGTAATCGCTGTTACTTTATTAATTTCAGCAGCGCTGACAGCTTTATTATCGGGACGCAGTGCGGTTTCCACTCAGGTTATACGTGCGGTACGGGAGGATTGGTAATGACGTGGAACAAACATGGCAGTAGAGTTATTGCTTTTGTAATGCTGTTTCTCAGCATGCTTGGAATTGAAGCTATGGCTGAATCAGCACGATTGCAACCGGTCACGCCTGATTACAAGTTGTCTTTTCCCTTAGATTATGGTGCGCACGATGATTTTCGCATTGAATGGTGGTATATCACCGGTTGGCTGGAAACGGAAGATAAAAAGCCAATAGGCTTTCAGGTAACTTTTTTTCGCTATGCAACGGATCAGAATCACGATAATCCCAGCCGGTTTGCGGCGAAATATTTGATTATCGCGCACCTGGCATTATCAGATCCAGCCGTGGGTAAGTTAATGCATGCCGAAAAATCAGCACGAGAGGGTTTTGGTCTCGCTTATGCCAAACCAGGTAATACCGAGGTGAAGCTGGATGATTGGACGCTGGTTCGTGAAGAAAATGGCCGCTATCAAGTTGACATGCAAGCCGATGATTTTGGCTTGCAATTATCATTTACGCCAACACAAACGGTAATGTTGCAAGATCAAGATGGTTTTTCCCGAAAAGGACCCAAACCGGAACAGGCGAGTTATTATTACAGTGAGCCGCAGTTAAGCGTCAGTGGCAAGGTTTTTCGCCATAATAAACCTGTGGTAGTCAGTGGCCGCGCCTGGCTTGATCATGAATGGTCGACTGCCTATTTGGATTCGGATGCTGATGGTTGGGATTGGGTGGGCGCCAATTTAAATGATGGTTCAGCACTGATGGCTTTTCAGATACGCAGAAAAAACGGTGCAAAAGTATGGAGTTATGCTGCGCTTCGGGATGCTTCCGGTAATATGACATTGTTCAAACCAGAACAAGTGGAATTCACACCGTTACGTACTTGGCAATCACCACACACTGGTGCGGCTTATCCAGTGGCAATGCAAATCCGCACCGGTGATATCGAATGGGTACTTACACCGTTGTTCGATGATCAAGAACTAGATTCACGGCAATCAACTGCAGCGGTATATTGGGAAGGTGCAGTGAAGCTTACAAAAGACAATGTGCCTGCTGGGCACGGTTATCTAGAATTAACGGGTTATGTCAGACCGTTGGCGCTATAAGCAGAAAAATAGTTGAGGTGGTGACGTGAGTTATTCGACAAAATTTTATTCCATTAAGTAGTTTAATGTTAAATGTAGGGTATACTGAATTCCAATACTTTCATTGTTGATAAATGTGAGTTAGAATTCAAAAGCTGAATAATTAGAGCAATATCTAATTGTTGAAAATTCTAAAATGAAGTACTCAAATTCTTTAATTAAAAAGAAAAAGAGGGAATTTCACAATTGCAAATGCTGTAGTTGTGAGCGTAGGGGAGCCGATATTATTGGCTTTTAATTAAGCAGGTGTTAGTTAAAATTTCTTTAAATAAGGAGATACAATATGGCCGAAATTAATAGAAGAGAAACAGATGCACAAGTTCTGAGATTGTTCTTCATTTCAACAGCAGTATTTATTGTTATTGGAGCAATTGTATACGGCGTATTCTAGACTGATTACAAAATGTCCAAAGTATTTATCCGGACATAACAGCAGTCAACGCAAGGAACTATAAATGCCCATTTAACGGATTTACCGTTAAATGGGCATTTATTTCATATTAAGTAAAAATTTGCCTAAAAATTACTTTCGTATTTTTGTTGGCAAGAAATATTAAGAGTTCTTAGAATTCACCGGCTTTAATATAAGGTTGCGACCACAGAATGACCTGCATCAATACAGACTTGCGCCACGCGTCTTGCATACGATCAACATCATCGCGAGAATGTCCACCTTTTTCTAAGAAAGGGCGAAGCGTTGTCGTGATAGGAATAAGTAATGCAAAAATATAGTGTATGTGAATGATTGGTACTGATTTTACGTTATCAGTACTATTTTTCTTGGAGCTATGGTGGCGTAATCCGATTTCATATTGATAGTTAAGCCAATTTTGGTCATATTCAGCCTTGGCGGTATCAAGAATCCATTGTCCAAAACGTTTACGCACTGCTCCCAGATAATCCATGTTGGGTTGCCCGTCTGCTGCATTAGTAAAATAGTGCAACAGGAAAGGTGTCGAACCTACAAAACCATACCATACATCCAGAATTTGCTCAGTTTGATCTTTGAGTATGTCATGCGACATTTTCAAGTAGCGCACGTCATCGTCGCTAAAAAGAGCAGCTTGCTTGAGCTTGGCAAAATCGTCCATTGATACTGGAGATTTTTGCAGTGAAGCACTGCCATAGGTATAGCCAGGTATATCTGTCGTCATAAAATTTCCTTTTATTAGATGTTAATCACCATAGGTAACCATGCAGTTACGCTATGCATTTAAAATCATGCAGTCATGCAATGAATTTTCTCCGCAAATTATATAGAAAAATGAATCAATTGAATATTTAAGCAGTGCTAAAGTAATGAATTTTACAGAATTGATAATTCCAGATTCTTGCATGATAAGAAGCAGATTTAATTGCATGAAATGATGCAACCTCTTTTTAAATCAATCTATTGAAGAAACTGTCATGAAATTCTCAAAATTTGATGTCTCCCGTTGTTTTCGCGAAGGGATGTTGCTAGACCAGCTATCATGATTGATTCACTGAAAATTGACTGAAATAGCGATAGCACAGCACATGCACCCTTGCATACGACCAGAAAAAGTTACCTAAATTGTATACCGACCAGTTGTTTCTTCAGCGATTACAGGAAAACTATGTCTTTTTAGCAAATTAAACGGATGTGATGATCATTTTCCTGTTACAAAGTTATAAACTTGCTGAATGTGTGTCTTCTTGTTGGAGTTAGTTCGTCATTTCCCAATTAGGTAGGCAAGTTAACGTAAGCTGTGAAGTGGCAGTGATAGCAATTTTTACTTATCTCTCTTTATTGAGCGATTTATTGTAGATCGGATAAAAGTTTTAATGGAAATTATAAAAACACTGGGTTTATTTATTATTACGGCATTGGCTGAAATAATAGGCTGCTATTTGCCCTATCTCTGTATAAAAGAAGGGAAATCCTTGTGGTTACTTTTCCCCGCTGCAATCAGTTTAGTCATTTTCGTTTGGTTACTGACCCTTCATCCGCAGGCTGCTGGCCGAGTATATGCTGCTTATGGGGGTATTTATATTTGTGTTGCTTTAACGTGGTTGTGGGTGGTAGATGCGATTCGGCCAACGTTCACGGATTGGGTTGGCGTTATGATTTGCTTAATTGGGGTGATTGTAATTATGTTTGGCAGAGAGTTTATTAGTTCTACATGAGGTCCACGCCAATTTTGCTAAAATTTCTTCATGTTTGTTTTTTTGCATTTTCCGATTGATTCTCAGCACCCACGATAGTCATAACGTCACAAGCCTGTAAATGCAATAGCTGAGCTATTTCTTCATAATCATCAGGTAATGCAGCATCGTCCCATCCATTGGCCGAATGCCTAGCTAGATTTACTGCAAGGGTAACGTTGCGGACTCGTTGCAATTTTGAATTATTGTCATCCATGAGGGTAATGAGTAACTCGGGCAATCGCCACTTGATAGCAAGCTCATGCTGTAATTGTAACAATGAGAAACCAAAAACTGTTTCTTGTGCAGCTATGCTTCGCAATGTTTTGTCTTGTTTTTGTAAGTGTCTAGTTTTTAGCATATCACTGGGGGCAAAACACCACATGAGCATTTCAGCAATATCGTGTAGTAGCGCAGCGATTCGAATCTCTTCAAAATGTAGATCATGGAGTCGAACGGCCCAGTCAAATGCGTAAGAAGATGCAATGTTGGCGCGATGAGCGGTTTTTAACAAGTAAACAAGCGCACCCATATTGTCGCGGCCTAGAATTTCTTCGACCAACGGTCTTGCAGATACTTTATTTAATGTGGTTTCAAGTCCAAGTATCATGATCATTTGCTCGACTTCCACGACATCGTGTTCTTGACTGCGATGTTTATGTGCTTGCAAATAACGTAGCAGTTTGACGGTCATAAAAGGATCATATTTCACAACATGAGCTAAGCTACGGGCATTTAAATGTTGTTCATCATGCTCGAGAGCCGCCACATTTCGTGCAGTTTGTCTCAGAACAGGAATTTCCGCTGCGGAAAGAAAGCTTATCCATTCTGATAATTTTTTTTGTTTTTGTTCTGGCATGTTGCCCCCTGCCTTTGATTATAGAATGAATTTCAACGACATTCCTAGATAAATATTTAGGAAACAACGAGCTATCTATTGTTTTGACTTGGTTGCCTAGCAGCGGGTGCAAGGTCAGTGTCAAGAATTATTTGCCCATAATGTCAGGAAAATAATCGCTGCAGTTCCAAACCAGGATCTTTAGCCCGCATGAATGCTTCACCGACAAGAAATGCATTGACATGCTTGCTCTGCATCAAAGCAACATCTGCAGGGGTATGAATGCCGCTTTCTGTAACTATAATTTTTTGGGATGGAATGCGGTTCAATAGTTCAAGAGTTGTTTCTAACGAAGTTTCAAATGTGCGTAGGTTGCGATTGTTTATGCCTACTAATGGCGTAATGAGTTGGATTGCCATTTCCAACTCCATTGCATTATGAACTTCTACCAGAACTGACATGCCGAGTGAATGGGCAAGTTGTTCAAGCTCTAGCATGTGTGCGAGTGATTTGTTCAACGAGTTACTGTGCTCTAATAAAAAGCTACTTACTATCAATAAAACACAATCGGCATTCATGGCGCGAGCTTCGGCGATTTGGTACTCCTCAATTATAAAATCTTTGCGTAAAACGGGGAGTAGGCATGCTGTGCGCGCTTCTTGCAAATACTCGGGACTGCCCATAAAAAATTGTTTATCTGTCAGAACCGATAAACAGGCTGCACCATGTTGAGCATAAGTTTTAGCTATTTCTGCAGGCGAAAATTCCAGTGATTGTGTGTCTGTTTCAGAGGATCGCCCACGCAATCTACCTTTACTTGGACTTGCTTGTTTGATTTCAGCAATAACCGCTGGCTTTCCGTCATTGATTTTATTACGAATTGCTGCAACAAAATCCCGCGATGGTGATGCTGAATGTGCATCGTGCAGTAACGAAGAGTAGGGTTTTAATGCCTTAGCACAAGAAACTTCTTGTTTCTTAACGGTGAGAATTTTTTCTAGAATATCTGACATTTTTTATTGTTCATTAGAATTTCTTTGAGTAAATTCCGCCAATTCATAAAGTTTTTTCAGCGCAGCGCCACTTTCTATCGTTTGATGCGCTGTTTTTATGCCCTGTGCGAGGGTTTCTTCAATGCCTGCTACATAGATTGCTGCACCGGCATTTAAAACAACAATATCACGAGCCGGTGAGGAAATATTTTTCAATGCAGAGAGCAGCATCGTTTTTGCATGTTCACTGTTGGAAACTTGAATGGTTTCAATTGGGGATGGTTGTATTCCAAAATCTTCTGGTTTGACAGTATAGGTTTCTACCTTACCATTTTTTAACTCACCAATATGTGTTTGACCAGTTATGGTAATTTCATCCAATCCATCTTCACCATGTACGATCAATACGTGTTTACTGCCTAATTGTTGTAAAACATGTGCCAACGTTTTTACCAGCTCTTCATTAAATACTCCCAGTACTTGCCTTCTGGCATTAGCAGGATTAGTTAGCGGTCCTAAAATATTAAATAAAGTTTTGACACCCAATTCTCGTCGAACCGGAGCGGCATGTTTCATCGCGGCATGGTAATTGGGAGCAAACATAAAACCTACGCCAATTTCTTGAATGCTTTGTGCTACTTGTTGGGGTGTTTGATTTAAATTAACACCAAGCGCTTCAAGTACATCAGCACTACCCGATTTGCTTGAGACTGATCTGCCACCATGCTTGGCGACTCGAGCTCCCGCGGCTGCAGCAACAAATGCTGCGGCAGTGGAAATATTGAATGTGTGCGCGGAATCTCCACCCGTGCCACAGGTATCAACCAAATGCGTGTCATCGGGAATAGCAACTTTGGTTGCCAGCTCACGCATGACCTTGGCCGCTGCTGCTATTTCTTCGATGGTTTCTTTTTTTACCCGTAGACCGGTGATAATTGCAGCGATGAGCACGGGCGAAATTTCCCCTTGCATGATTTGCCGCATTAAAGAAATCATTTCATCCTGCGCGATTTCTTGATGAGCAATGATACGAGATAGAGCTTCTTTTGGGGTCATTAGGTTATTTATTCAACTTGTGATTATCGGTTAAGAAAGTTTTCTAACATTTGGTGACCATATTCACTCAAAATGGACTCGGGGTGAAATTGAATGCCTTCAATTGCAAGTGTTTTATGGCGTAGCCCCATAATTTCACCATCTTCAGTCCATGCAGTAATTTCAAGGCAATCAGGTAATGTTGAACGCTCTACGACAAGCGAATGGTAACGGGTTGCGATAAAAGGGTTTGGCAAGTTATGGAAAATACCCGCACCATGATGAAAAATAGGCGATGTTTTGCCATGCATGAGTTGTTTCGCATGAATAATCCGCCCCCCGAATGCTTGACCAATACTCTGATGGCCTAAGCAAACACCTAAAACTGGAATACTTTTGCTGAATTGATTAATAACAGCAAGTGATACGCCTGCTTCGTTGGGTGTACAGGGGCCGGGAGAAATGACAATCCGTTCCGGATTGAGCTGTGAAATTGTGTCTACCGATATCTCATCATTTCGGTATACAACGACTTTTTCACCCAGTTCAGAAAAATATTGCACCAAGTTATAGGTGAAAGAGTCATAGTTATCGATCATTAGTAACATATTTTTGTTAACGCTTTATTCGTGTATTCTGCCATTCAAATCCATTGAAGAGGATTTATTTAACCCAAATGAGCGAATCTCTTTATTGAGTTCAAAAAATGAGATTTTACCAGCTCAGTCGATGCGAGTGTTATCTTGACTAATCAGTGAGAGGTGTTTCTGTTAGCGATTTGATATTGCTTTATTAATTCAGTAAAATATACCGTTTTTTAAACCTTGCCTCACCCGATAATTAAAGGGAGGCTTTATCCATAAGGAATCTATGCGACATTACGAAATAGTTTTTATTGTTCATCCTGATCAAAGTGAACAAGTACCTGCAATGATCGAGCGTTATCGTGGCATTGTTACTGCAAAAAATGGCAAAATCCATCGAGTAGAAGATTGGGGGCGCCGTCAACTGGCCTATCCTATCCAAAAAATTCATAAAGCACATTATGTGTTGATGAATATTGAATGTGATCAAGAAACTTTAAATGACTTAGATCATGCTTTCAAATTCAGTGATGCTATTCTTCGACATCTTACTATCCGATTAAATGGTCCAGTTACAGAGCCTTCCTGTATGATGAGCCAGGAGGAGAAAGCCAGTACTTCTGATTTAATTGTTGCCGATAGTAATTTAGAAGACTCCGAAGCAGATGATTTATTAGATGAATCTGGTGTTTCCGCGTAGTAGTTGTAATGGTATTTGCAATTGGATTGTAATGAAACGATTATTTGTGGAAAAATCATTAAATTAGGAATCTTACGTTATACACCTGCAGGTATTGCTGTTATCGAATTTACAGTGAATCATGTCTCGCACCAAGTCGAAGCTGGGGTTGTACGGCAAATCAAGTGTGAAATACTTGCAATAGCATTAGGGCAGATAGCTCTGACAGTGGCAGAGTTAAAAGTTGACAATAAAGTAAAATTAATGGGATTCCTGAATAGAAAGAGCCATATGAATCAACAATTGGTATTGCATACAAATCAAGTTGTACTCATTTAATCAGTATAAATAGGAATTAAAATGACACGGTTTACAAGACGTAAGGACAGTAAAGATAAAGAAAAAGAGAAAAAAGCCAATCGCCCGCTATTTAAGCGCAAAAAATTTTGTCGTTTCACGGTAGAGGGTATAAAGCAAGTCGATTATAAGAATATTGAAATCTTGAAAGACTTTATTAGCGAGAATGGCAAAATAATCCCGGCGCGCATTACTGGTACAACTGCTTTTTATCAGCGTCAATTGAGTACCGCGGTCGAACGTGCCCGTTTTCTGGCTTTATTACCTTATACTGACCAGCACTAAGGAGTTTTGATATGCAAATCATTTTGATGGAAAAAATTACTAATCTAGGGCAATTGGGTGACATTGTTAATGTTAAAAGTGGTTTTGCGCGTAATTATCTTATCCCGCAAGGAAAAGCCAAACGTGCAACCGAACAGGCCGTTGCAGAGTTTCAGTTAAAACGTGCTGAGTTGGAGAAAATTCAAGCGACATCGCTAGCGGCTGCACAGGCTGTTGCGGACAAATTAGAAGGACTTTTGCTGCAAATTATCCAGAAAGCAGGTAATGATGGAAAGTTATTTGGCTCCGTTACTAATGCAAATATTGCTGAGGCGCTTGTAGCACAAGGTTTCAATATTGAACGATCAATGATTCGCATGCCTCACGGTCAATTAAAACAAGTCGGCGATTATCCGCTTACGATTTCACTGCATGGTGATGTTACAGCACAGATCACGGTTTCTGTATTGGGCGAAGCAGCGATTTAGCTCTGTTTGTTTCTGGAAAAAATCTAAGGACTATGCACATAGTCCTTTTTTATTTGCAGTGCAGCGATGATAGAATTATGTTTTAAACGTTTGTCGCTCCTGGATGAAAATCAATGGCATACTCACCAGCTAGTATTAATCAGGATCAGCTTTTAGATTCCTATAAGACCCCGCCACACTCTATTGAAAGTGAACAATCCGTTCTGGGCGGACTTATGTTGGATAATAATGCGTGGGAGAAAGTCGCCGATATTATTACGGATAGTGATTTTTACCGCCAAGATCATCGTCTGATTTATTATCATATTTGTAAATTAATAGAACAGAATAAGCCGGCTGACGTTGTCACAATTGCTGAATCTTTAGAAATTTCTGCAGAACTTCAGACTGTTGGGGGGCTCGCTTATATTGGTGCTATTGTGCAAAATACGCCATCAGCTGCTAATATCAAACGCTATGCCGAAATTGTCCGGGAGCGTTCAATTATGCGTAACCTCGCACAAATCGGTGTAGAAATAGCTGATTCAGCCTATAACCCGGCTGGTCGTTCAGCGGCTAATTTGTTAGATGAAGCAGAAGCAAAGGTTTTTGAAATTGCTGAAGAAGGTGCGCGAGGAAAGGAAGGCTTTGTCGATATTCAGCCGCTCTTAAAACAGGTTGTCGAGAGAATTGAGCTCCTGTACAGTCAGGATAATCCCAGTAATGTAACGGGCACTGCTTCAGGTTTTCATGATCTTGATCAAAAAACCTCCGGATTTCAGCCAGGGGATTTGATTATCGTAGCAGGAAGACCGTCCATGGGAAAAACGGCTTTTTCGCTTAATATTGCCGAACATGTTGCTCTGGAATTAAATAAACCGGTTGCTGTATTTAGTATGGAAATGGGTGGAGCGCAACTGGCAATGCGTATGCTGGGTTCCGTGGGCAAACTAGATCAGCATAAGGTTCGTACGGGACGCCTGGATGATCAAGATTGGCCTAAATTGACCCATGCGCTAGGGAAGCTGAATGAAGCGCCTATTTTTATTGATGAGAGTGCAGCATTGAATGCTTTAGAACTTAGAGCACGGGCCAGACGATTGTATCGCCAACATGGTGAATTGGGTTTGATCGTTGTAGATTATTTACAATTGATGTCTTCTACCAGCCAGGGAGAAAATCGTGCCACCGAAATTTCCGAAATTTCACGGGCATTAAAGGGATTAGCAAAAGAATTGAAGGTGCCTGTTATTGCATTATCACAGCTGAATAGAAGTCTTGAGCAACGTCCTAATAAGCGACCGGTCATGTCCGATTTGCGTGAATCGGGGGCTATTGAACAAGATGCAGATGTCATTCTCTTTATTTATAGAGATGAAGTCTATAATCCAGACTCACCTGATAAAGGTATTGCGGAAATTATTATCGGTAAACAAAGAAATGGTCCAATAGGAAAAGTTGACCTGACTTTCCTGGGAGAATATACCCGTTTTGAAAGTTATGCGAAATCGCAATATTATTAAAGACGATATCTCGTAACCCATGAGCTTCTTATCGTTCGTAACGGCATCAGCATCATGCTTGTTTTGACCAGCCTGGGATCAGGTGATTAACGCCGATGTGTTCCACGCATAAAGAACAGTACGCCTGTGTCTGTCGTTATTGGGCGGTAATCTGAGCCGGTTGGAGCAAATTGCCAATCGCCAGGACGTAATAACGTATCACCAAAAAAGGCATCGCCTTCGAGTAATAGGCATTCCTCATCATGTGACAGTAGTTGCTGTTGCGTTGTCCAACGAGTATCGGCAGAAATGCGAACAAGCGATGAGCAAGTATGACCGTCCTCGTATAAAGGTTTACTGGTTACACCCGGTGCAAGATCCAACCATTGACCTTCATGTGCGCGAATAGTGATTAATTCATCGCCCTCGCCCGGTAAAAAAGCGGTAAGCAAATCGCGAGCAACTTCGGTGCTATGTCCAACAGGGATGCCGCGTAAGTAAAGGAGGGCACCTGTTTGCGAAGATATTTGACCATGCCGGCTACCTGAGCGTGCCAAATGATAGTCTCCGGTATTTACTGTAAGCATTCCTAAGCTTGCCGATCCTCGTAATACCACGCATTCTTCATCCGCATGATGGCGATGCATAGGGAGGCTTGCACCGGGCTCGATATCCAATAAAAAAGCGCGATTGCTTTTGTCTAATATTTTTGCGCGGATACCTGAACGAATCTTGCGCCAATGACCCTGCTCGCTGCGTATTGTGATGCGTTGAGATTCTGTGGTGACGCTGGCATGAATACGTTGAAAAAGTTGGGCACGTATTTTAGAACGCTGCTGTGTACTGGGTTGCACAGGCTCCAGCGCTTCTAGCAAGGCTGCTTCAATTTTTTGTGTGAGGGCAGGATCTTCTGGATCCAATGGATAGCGTTTTTTCATCATTCAAAGCCTTTGATCAAATCCTTTTCAAGAGTATCGTGCAAGTGCTTCAGTGCGCGTCTAATATGCGATTTTACTGTTCCTAGCGCGATTCCCGTCGATGAGGTAATTTCTTCATGCGTTAAACCACGAAAGAATGCCATCGCGATTAGCTGCCGCTGAATGGGTTCAAGTTGCAGGAGTGCCTGATTTAACAGTAAGTTTTTTTGTGCGGTTAGCAGCAAATCTTGTGGATTACTGTTACGAGCCGGTTCATCAATCAAAAGCAGCTCCGGTTCTTTACATAGCTCGACATTATCTGCTTTACGCAAGTAATCGAGCGCTCGGCTGCGTGCGATAGTGAGTAACCATGCCATGACATTGCCTCGCTCCGAATCAAAGCGTGGCGCTTCTCGCCAAACTTGCCAATAAACATCTTCAGTGACCTCTTCTGCAGCCTGTGTATTTCGCGTGATACGCAGGGTCAGTCCATAGACTCGCGCTAGTGTGGCTTCATACAATTCTGCCAGTGCTTGCTCATCATGATTCGCAATTGCAGTGATCCAGGTTTGCATTTGCGCTTCTTTAATGGCGGTATCGCTACATGTCCTGTTGTTATCGATCACCAGCTCATGCAGCCTTGCAGATTACTTGTCCTTACGATTGTTACTGTGCAGTTTGTCATATTCGATTGTCCTATGTGCACTATTTTCTATGGTATTTTTCATTCATTCAACAACTTCCCATCGTGTTATATAAGCGAATTGTATTTCTTTATAGAGAGTGTTGTTACTCGTAACGATGTCATTTTTATCAAAGCTTGTTGTATATGGGGTGTTGCAAAATGTGATTCGATTATTTTTTCGCGCTGATCGTGCCAGCAGCCTGCTTCGAGTCGAGAAAGTGCAACAATTTCTTGCAATAGGGTTTGTAGTTCTGCGATTTTATCAGTATGAGCCATTCCATGCGTAATAACTCTAATAGATAGGTTAGTCATAGCCATACTCCATTCCTTAAATGAATCGGATCGACTTCAACATCACAATTGAATCCTTAATTTATACGCATGAAACACCAACTTGGATGCAGAATGATGTTTTAAAGCATAAGAATCCTTTGGTTTTCGAAAATCTCAGTGACGTATCAAAAATATTCAGTTTTTTTGCATCCGAATTTTAGGTACTTACGTATTAAGTAATGAAGTGACCCGGATTGCTTTTTTTACGGGAAATTTCTGCGATTCCCAGTGCCGCACTATTGATAGCTGGGTAAATAAAGACTAATTGATGATAGGAGAGGAAATCATGATTTTTGTACAAACAAAACAACATTCATCGGAATGGATTAAATATCTTGCGGTTGCTTTAATTTGCGCACTTGTGGCAATCGATGGCATGAGTTTTGCTTTTGCTGATCCGGGTAAATCAGGAGGGCAATATGTCATCGCTGATAATAAAGGGGGTAGTGAGGAAGATTTTACGATCACTATGGTTATGAAGAGTGAATCTGTTGCTGCCAGACTCGGTGGATATCATGGAATATTGGGTTTCTTACATAATTTTGCAGTGCCTGCCTTACTTGCTGATGCCGAGGTTGCCTCGTTTTTCGGCAATTTGACCACAACACCGGATGATATTGAACAGTGCCTAGCTATGCTACTCGATCACGACTTAGGGGGATCCTCGAAGAAAAATGGTGCGATACTTGAATCAGGACATCGCTGTCGTAGCTCTATGTCTAAAATTCACCGTGGCCGCAATATACCCGATGAAACAGTCACGAAATTCATCAGTATTGTAGGTGAGCAAGCGGTACTGGTCGGAGTCAGTGCTGCCGATGTTGCTGCGATTGCTAAAGTATTGGAACGCTACCGCGGTGGAACTCGCAACAAATAGTTTTTGGGTTGTATGAATTCCCCGCTGCTCGCAGTGGGGCTAAGTTGTTGTTAATAGCGTACAACGACCTGATTGCCGCCATTTGATTGTGCTTGGCGAGCAGTGTCTCTGGCAGTATTGAGTAGTTGAGAAAAATGTTCGGTTGAATACTGGTTGATTGCTGTCACGCCGACACTAACGGTAATATTTGAATCAACCCAATGCGAAGTTTCGATGGACTGACGAATCCTTTCCGCTGTGATCAGCGCGTTGGAAATGCTGCAGTGCCAAAGCAGCAGGACAAATTCCTCTTCGTGGCGAACCGCGATATCTTCTTGTCGAACTGACTTAATCAGGAGTGAGGCAACCGTTTTAAGTATTTGATCTATAATAACATTTTCAAAATTTTCACGGATAGCGCTGAATTGATCTACTCTTAGACTGATGAGACTGCAAGAAATATTATGCCGGGATGCTTCGCACAGTTTCGAAGGCGCGATTTCCATTAAGAAATTTTGATTATATAAACCGGTTAAAGAATCTTTCACGATCATTTCTTGTAACAGGTTTTGCTGATTGATCACTTTGTCCAGCAATTTTTTGCAAGCAATCAAATTACTGATTCTTGCCAATAATTCTTCCGGAATTAATGGCTTGGTAACATAATCATTGGCTCCTTGACGCAGCAATTCAATTTTGTGCGCGGCATCGTCAACAACTGAAAATACCAGTAAGGGGATATGTTTTTTTCTTTTATCATCAATATGCCGAATTGCTTTGACAATTCCATGGCCATTCAATTTGCCTTTCAGCAATATGTCGGTGAGTACCAGGTCATAGGCATTGTTCTTAAAGGCCTGGATGCCTTCTTCACCCGTTACACAATGATCGATTGTGTAGCCGTGATCTTTTAATATTGTTGAGGCCGCATTGGCCATTGAAGAACTGTCCCCGATATATAAGATATGCCCCGGCATCGATGTATAACCTTTCTTTCTGCAGAACTGGGTGGCATAACTCGTAATTTTGTCGAGTTCATGTTTGGCGAATATTTCTGTTACACCGGCAGAAAATGCGTCATCCAGCAATTGCTTGTCTTCGTTGGAAGTCACCATGACGACAGGTATTTGCCGGGTACGGGAATCGGTGCGTAGATGCGAGGAAAATTTTAGGGCATCCATGTCTTGTAAATGCATGGCAACAACGACAAGATCAAAAGACTGCTGCTGCAATAACGTCAACGCTTCACTACCGGTTGATACGTATTTGGTTTCTATGCCACCGGATTCGATCGCGGATGAGAGTAATTTCTGATAAGTTATGGACGGCTCAACAATTAGTCCTGGCATTTCTTTGACGCTCCTTTAAGCACGAATGGGGTTGTCAGGGCTATCGAATGCGATGCAGTTCGAGATTAAAAGGTTATAGCGACATCAACAATGAATTTTTTAGATAAATTCTTGCATGAATCAGAATAAAAATAGCGCAGGGATGATTTGCATTCATCGCATGGCGGTGCAAACCGGGCAGTTTATGTAAAAACGATGCCGGTTATTTGATGAATTTTGTTATTGCCGACGCAGTGAGTGAGCCATGAGTGACAAGCTAAATACTAAAGTGCTGAATAATACGATTGTGGTACCAGATGCAACATTGAAAATGTAACTTAAATACATACCTACGATCCCGGTTACTGAACCGAAAAGGATCGCCAGCACGATCATGCGGCTGAAGCTATCCGTCAGCATTCTCGCCGTTATCGCCGGTGCTATCAGCGTGGCGGCAACCATGGTAACACCGACAACATTGAGCGAAACAATTACCGATAGTGTCAGTAAGAGTGAAAACAGAAATTCCACCGTATTTGTTTTGACGCCAAAAATGCGCGCGGCTTCATGATCGAATGTGGAAAACAGCAGTGTGCGATAGCAAAAAAACATCGTGATCATTGTAATGACAGTCACCCCTGCAATCATCATCAAATCCTGGTCGGTAATTCCTAGAATATTGCCAAACAATGCGGCTTCGAAGTTTTGCTTAAAATTTCGTAACTTACTGACAATAGCAACACCCAAAGCAAAAATTGCCGTGGTGACAATCCCGATGGCGGCATCCAGTTTGATGTGGCTGTTTTTTGTGATCTGATTGATGGCTAATGCGGCAAGCAGGCCCATGGTCAGTGCGCCTGCATAGAAATCCAGGTTAAAAGTGATTCCTATAATCGCGCCGCCAATGGCGGCATGAGATAAACCGTGGCCGACATAACTCATGCCGCGTAAAACCACGTATACCCCAACGGCACCGCATAAGGCCCCGACCATCACTGCCGCCAGCAGGCCGCGCATAAAAAAATCATACGCGAACGGCTCGAGAAGGAATTCCATTATTTCGTATCATCCATAAAATTCAGCGGTGTGCTATTGGCGATCAATAGATGGCCTTCGTGTTTAACGATGACGATGTCGCCGCCATAGGTTTGCGTCAATATTTGATTGGTGAAGATATCGTTGGGACGGCCTTGAGCTATCATGCCGCGATTAAAGCAAATAACCCACGGTAAATGGGAAGCCACTGCGTTGAGGTCATGCGTAGTCAACAAAATGGTGATGCCTTCACGGTTGATATCTCCGAGTAAGTGCAGCACTTCATGCTGGGTCTTAATATCGACTCCGGAGGTGGGTTCATCCAGTATCAGCAATTTAGGGCGATTGATCAATGCGCGCGCTAGAAAAGTCCGTTGCCGCTGCCCTCCCGAAATGTTGACGATATGTTGACGCAAACAGTCGTATACACCTAAGCGGTCAGCCATTGCATGGATACTTATTCTTTCCGTTTTACTGAGCCATGGCCAATACCGTCCGTTGGTATACAATCCCATCATGATGACTTCTTCAACCGTGACCGGGAAGGTCCAGTCAACGCTTCCGAGCTGTGGCACGTAACCCAACCCGCCGGGTTTTACCGAATCGGTGCAGTGATTGTGTAAGCGCACGGTTCCTGTGATCGCTGGATGAACCCCTAAAATGATTTTCAGTAATGTGGTTTTACCGCAGGCAGTAGGCCCCACAATGCCGGTAAATTGGCCGCTAGCGATTTCCAACGAAAGGTCGCTGAAAACGATATGTTTGCCGTAACCGGCCGTAACGCCGGTTAATTCGATCGCGGCATGCGATTGCGCATCAGAAGGCATTATTGCTTGCATCAATACCTGCCATACACGCCGCATCGCCTCCAAGCGCTTCGGTCATGATCGTCAGATTGCTTGCCATCATGCCTATGAAAGAATTATTGGGGGCGGGCGGCAATTCGTCGTCGGACAACTGATCAACAAACTTGACTTTGGCTTCGCGCGCAATTTGCGCCATCACTTTGCTGGGAAAAACTTCGGAGCCAAAGATTGCCGGCACGCCGGTGTGATTGATTTGCTTGATGATATGAATGACTTCCTGGGGGCCCGGTTCGGAAAAATTGGAGGGCTGGACTGCTGCGATTACTGTCATGCCGTAACGGGGCGCGAAATAGGCAAAAGAATCATGATAGGTAATCAGTTTACGGTTTTTTTTCGGAATTGTCTCAACACATTTAAAAATTGCCTGATCCAATTTTTGTAATTTGTCGCGATAGATTGCCGCATTGGCCTGATAAGCCGCATTATTGGATGGATCTAGCGCAATCAGATTATCTCTGATGATGTCTGTGTAACCCATCACCAACTCGATATTGAGCCATACATGCGGATTGGGATGTCCTTGTTCGCGCGGAAAACTGAAATCATACTGCCAATCTTCTTCTTTCAGAACATTGTTTCCTAATTGTAGGATGGCGGTTTGCGGTTTTTTTACTTTTTTAGCCAAGTTGATCGTGGGTAATTCTAAATCGAGGCCATTGGCAATAATCAAGTCGGCCGCCTGTATTGTTTTGATATCGGAAGGAAGCGGTTCAAAAGTATGAGAGTCGGTGCCATCCGGAACGATACCTATGACCTGAACGTGAATTCCGCCAATATTTTGCACAATATTAGTAATGGGTGAAACGGTAGTGATGACTTTGGGTCTTTCTTGCGATGTTTGCGCAACCACTTGAGTATGAAGAAAAAGTAATAATGCGCCTAAGCATAGATCCCGGATGCTGCTAACTGCTCTGTTCTTCATAAAGCCTCCTTGGAAAAATATTAACAGTGTATGAAAAAAAAATAATTTATCATACATTTTTGAGTTAATATAAAAATCCTACAAAAATTGTAGGAAAACACGTAATTCTGGGGAAAATATACGTGCAAATAATAACGAAGCAGCCTGTGGCAGCGGTGCTGAAAGTCGTAAGCAGCATTTTTTTTCTTCTGTCATCAATGCCATGCATGGTCATTGCGGCTGGCATTCCGACCTTGAAGGAAATGATCGTGCGCGGCAATGCGCGGGAATTGATCGGCAGTGCGAATTCTGCTACGGAAGGTACGGTACTGAAGCATCAGCTTGATTTACGCACGGTTTATCGTCCGGGAGAGTTGCTTGAAACCGTGCCGGGACTGATTGTGACGCAACATAGCGGTGAAGGAAAAGCCAATCAATATTTTTTGCGCGGTTTCAACCTCGATCATGGCACCGATTTGCGCATTACCGTCGATGGTATGCTGGTCAACCAGCGTTCGCACGGTCATGGCCAAGGTTGGGCGGATACTAATTTTATCATCCCGGAATTAATGGGCAATTTACAGTATCTGAAAGGCCCTTACCATGCCAGCCAGGGCGATTTTTCATCGGCTGGAGCCGTCACTATGAGTTATGTTGATAAGTTGCCCAAAGGTATAGCCAGTTATGGTTTAGGCCAGCAGGGCTTTATGCGCGGATTGGTCACCAAGTCGCACGAAGTGGGACGAGGTAATGTTTTGTATGCGGTCGAGTTACTGACTAAAGACGGTCCGTGGATCAAGCATGAGGATTTCAAGAAATTCAACGCAGTGTTGCGCTACAGCCAGGATACGGGAACGACAAAATTCAACGTGACGGCAATGGGCTATGGCGGAAATTGGAATTCCACCGATCAGATTCCTGCACGCGGCGTAGCCGGTGGTTTTGTTCCCCGGCTTGGGACAATCGATCCGAGCAGTGGCGGTGAGTCGCACCGCTTCAGTTTATCGACCGCATTGCGGCACGCCGGCCGCTTTGGAGTGACCGATTTCAATCTCTATACTTTGCATAGCAATCTCGCGTTGTTTTCGAATTTTACCTATTTTCTGGATGATCCCGTTAACGGAGATCAGTTCTCGCAACGCGATAAACGTTTCCAGTCGGCGATGAATGTCAGCCAGTTGTGGATCAATAAGATTGTCGGATTGGAGGTTGAGAATACGGTAGGCGTGCAATTTCAAAATGATGTCATTGATAATGGATTACTCAGCACCAAAGAACGTCAGACTTTATCAATCACGCGCAAGGATCATATTAATCAAAATAGCATAGGAATCTTTTATCAGAACAGCATCCAATGGTTTGAGAAATTCCGCAGCGTAGCGGGGGTGCGTTCGGATTATTATTGGTTTGATGTGAACAGCAATCTCAGTGTGAATTCAGGCAATCGCTACGACAGCATGACGAATCCTAAATTGGGCCTGATTTTTGGTCCTTGGGCGCAAACGGAATTTTATTTTAACTATGGCAGCGGGTTTCATAGCAATGATGCGCGCGGAACGACTTCTACCGTTGATCCTAAATCGGGGGAGTTTATTAACCGCGTTCATCCTCTGGTACGCTCTACAGGTTACGAGGTTGGATTGCGTACTGCCATCATTCCCGGTTTGCAGGCTTCCTTTGCGGCATTCCGGTTGGATTTGGATTCAGAATTGTTATTTGTGGGAGATGCCGGAACAACCGAAGCCAGCCGCCCGAGCAGGCGGGAAGGATTTGAGGCTTCGCTGTTTTATATGCCGAAGGATTGGTTAACGATCGATGTCGACTATGCACTGGCCCGTGCGCGCTTTAGTGATTTTGATTCTGGCGGCAATCATATACCCGGAGCAATTCGCGGAGTGGGTAAGTTAGCAGTTTCTATAGATAATATGGGTCCTTTATTCGGCAGCATGCAGCTTCGTTATTTCGGCAAGCGCCCATTGATCGAAGATAGCAGCGTACAATCGAATCACACCGTAACATTGAATGGACAGATCGGCTATAAAATCGGCAATAATGTACGTGTGATCCTGCAAGGATTTAATTTGCTTAACACACATGCTCACGCCATTGATTACTACTATACTTCAAGACTCCCGGGCGAGCCTGCCGCCGGCTTGAATGATGTGCATTTCCACCCGATTGAGAGCCGTTCACTACGGGTTAATTTGGTTGCAAATTTTTAGAAGATAAAAATAAATCGGTAACTATTTTTATTTTTATCAGGATGGATTGATACGATTTATTTTATTGATAATTCCTGAGGAGCCTTTATGGAGCGCTTTACGATTTCGATGGATGAGCAGCTTTTTGAACAGTTCGACAAACTTTCCCATGCGCGTGGCTATGACAATCGCTCAGAAGCAATTCGGGATCTGGTGCGCGAATATCTTGAAACGGCACGCATGCAAAAGGATAACAAGGGGTATTGTATCGCGACATTGAGTTATATTTATAACCACCATGAAAGGGATTTAGCCAGCCAGGTCACTTCTGCGCATCATCATCATCATGATTTAACCCTGTCGAGCATGCATGTGCATATGGATCATGAGAATTGCCTGGAAGTGGTGATTCTTCGAGGCATTATTGAAGATGTCAGGCGTTTCGCCAACCAAATTATCGCTACCAATGGTGTGCGGCATGGCAAATTGCACATCGTGCCGATTGAGCTGGCGCAAGGCAATCACAACCATACGCACTC
>CADEDJ010000002.1:60650-69950 GCA_902826055.1 uncultured Nitrosomonas sp.
AGAACAAAAGGAAATGTCAGTGTTGGCAGTCCAATCGGCGCGAGAAAGTTCGCTAAACCCGCCTGACAGATAACCGTCAGTATGCCCGCAAGTAGCGCAAGGATTGCAGTGCCAGTCGTTGGTTTCAGAAACACCCAGCCAACCGCCATCATAGTCAATACCGGATTGAATCCATACAGTCCCATTTCGATCAGCGTCTTATCCGCACCCAGGCAAATAGGGATGCCAACACCAACAATTGCACCTGCCAGTGCCATCGATGCACCGCGCAGCGAGGTGATGGCAATGCCGACAAGAAATAAAATGCCGACAATGACGCTATCGGCAAACATGACTTCACCGACGCCTTTAGTTATTGCGGTGTACCAAGCTTCAATTGCGTCTTGCGATAAGCTTGCAAACTCTGTCGTAACCACGGAAGCGGCCGCAATGTCAGCGGGAATTACCGGTGCGGGCAATACCGGGCCACGGGAGAATCCATCGAAAGAATAGACGGCAACCATGAACATCCAGCACGCTAACACAAATGGCGAAGTAGAAGCCGGAATGTTATAGGGTTGCAAAATTCGCATTAACGCCGCTAAAACGACAGTGGACAAGATCGAAGCGAGTACGACATACAACCACAACTGCGGTGTATTCTCCAAAAACAGAAATAAACAGGGTCCTACCAGGGTGCCGTTGAAACCATATAAACCCGCGTCGATATCATCTTCCGAGAATCCCAGCAAGTAGGCCGCTACCGTGCTGCTGATTACACCTACCGTAGCGGCCAGGCCCGCAGTAATTCCGCCTACGTACAAAGCGATTAGGAAAATAAGGCCGGTAACGGCATTGCAACAGAAAAAAACTTGCCCTACGCCTCTGAAGATAACACGCAGAGGTCTTGGTATAGCTTTGTCAATCGATAAAGACCAATCCATGGTGACGAGCTCCTAAAGTTTGTGATAAAAGTAATAACAATTACAGTAACTTAAAGGTATTGTGCTGCATTTTTGAGATGAAGGCTGGTTATTCAGATTGTGCCGCAGCGCTTCTTAACTAACCCGTTGCTTCACTTCATCCAGTAGACCTTGTTTTACAATGAAATCGACAACTTGGTCGACGCCTTCTCCGGTATGCAAGTTGGTGAATACAAATGGCCGGTCTCCGCGCATTCTTTTTGCATCCCGCGCCATGACTTCCAAGCTGGCGCCGACGTGTGGAGCCAGATCCGTTTTATTGATGACAAGCAATGCCGAGCGGGTGATGCCGGGACCGCCTTTACGGGGGATTTTCTCGCCAGCAGCGACGTCAATGACATAAATTGTCAGATCGGAGAGCTCAGGGCTGAAAGTGGAAGCCAAATTGTCGCCACCCGATTCGATCAGAATCAGATCTAGATTGGGAAAATCAGCCGTCATGCGCGCAATTGCTTCGAGATTGATGGAAGCATCTTCTCTAATGGCGGTATGCGGACATCCGCCTGTCTCCACGCCCATCAAGCGTTCTGGAGGCAGTGCATTGGCGCGCAGCAAAATCTCCATGTCTTCCTTGGTATAGATATCATTTGTAATGACAGCCATTTCGTAATGGTCGCGCATTTTTTTGCTCAATGCTTCGCATAAGGCTGTTTTTCCGGAACCGACCGGACCGCCGATACCGACTCTAAGAGGGTTTGATTGTCTGTTCACGTTATTATTTCCACTAAATTATGATCGATATACTCTGCTATATTGTATTTCATGCTGCATCGACAGCAAGGATAGTCCAGGCGCCCAGTTGGATAATTCATCGTCGTCAAGCTGTTGAGCATGTTGTGCAGCATGCTCGATGGCGGAATGCAAGGAAAGCAGCAGGCTTTGTCCTGAAACTTGTCCCAATGGCACCGATTTGACGCATACCAGCACTTGATTTTCGATCATCGAAAACAGCATACCCAGCAATGCCGCTTCATGCGGTACAGCCAATGCCTCTGCCGCACAGGCAAAAGCGGTGGGTAAGGGTATTTCGGATTGGTTGGCAAGAATCGTGCGCAATGATTCATCAGCCACCTTGAGATCCATGACGAGTTTCGCTAACGAATATCCCATTTGTATTGTCTCGGCGCGGAATTCTGCGGTGTCGCGCGCTGCAATAAAGCATTCTGTCCAGTAATTCACGGCTTCAGCATCGCGTGCGGCAAATGCCTTGAGCAGGCGCCACACGATGGGCGCTTCAAAATCGGCAACGATGCTTAACGATTCGATAATCCATGCTTTTGCTGAACTTTCATTGTTAACGCTGCCTTGCTCAATAGCGGATTCCAAGCCTTGCGAATAGGTATACGCGCCGATCGGCAATGATGGACTGGCTAATTGCAATAAGCGAAGTAATAATGCGGATTGCAAGGTTTATTCCTTCGTGTCGACGTCTGACGGACGGTGAATACGTTGCCGGGCAGGTATGGGCGCTAACGGGCCGTGCGCATGATAATGACCGTCGCCGTGATGATGATGGTGTCCGCCCCCCCCGCTATAGGCGCCGGATTCCGGCTCAAATTGCGCTTCTTCTTCAATAACTGTGGCACCCAGGCCTTCCAGCATTTGTTTCAGCACAGCATCCTGATGGATACGTAAAAAACCTTCACCTACTTGCGTTTGTGTGTGGCGATTGCCTAAATGAAAAGCGCATCGCAATAAATCATGGGGTGAATGGCAGGTTACTTTGTACGTGGGCTCCTTGGCGGCAATGATTTGAACCACATGGCCATCATCGCTTTTAAGCAAATCGTTGTGACGAAGTACGGTGCCGCGCGCAGTAAAGATTGCAACTTCCTCACCCGATGCCAGGGATGTTCTCAATCTGCTGTTTTCGCGCATTTCATAGGGCAGAACGAGTTGCGCATAAATCGTTTCTGCCTGATCCACTTTAGTATTGAGCGTAAGCATGTTATTGTTTTTCTGAGTGATCAAGGCTATTGAATGGTATTGCCGCAATACTCGCAGCAATACCATTCGGTTAAATATAAAGCATACCCTTACCGCGTTTTCTCCTAAAACAAGAAGTATCGTTGCGCCATCGGAAGTACATCTTCGGCACCGCACGTAAGAAGCTGGCCATCCGCGCGCACTTCATAAGTTTCCGGATCCACTTCCATTTTTGGCGTGGCACTATTATGAATCATGTCTTTCTTACGCAAGTTGCGGGTATTTTTAACTTCAATCAAGTTCTTGTCGAGCTTCAGTTGATCGACCAATCCTGCGCCTAATGCTGCTTGTGATGCAAATGTAAAGCACGATGTTTTGATGCCACCACCATATCCGCCGAACATGTAACGGTAATGCACCGGTTGCGGTGTGGGAATGGAAGCATTGGGATCACCCATCAATGAGGCCGCAATCATTCCACCTTTAAGGATCATCGATGGCTTAACACCGAAAAATGCCGGTCTCCACAGTACCAAGTCCGCGTATTTGCCCACTTCGATCGATCCGATCGCATGAGCGATGCCATGGGTAATGGCGGGGTTGATGGTGTATTTGGCAACGTAACGCTTGACCCGGAAATTGTCGTTTCTTGAATTATCTTCTTGCAAAGTACCGCGTTGTACTTTCATTTTATGCGCAGTTTGCCAGGTACGTAATACCACTTCGCCAATACGGCCCATTGCTTGCGAGTCGGACGACATCATTGAAATCGCACCCATATCGTGCAAAATATCTTCGGCGGCGATCGTTTCCTTGCGGATACGTGATTCTGCAAAAGCCAGATCCTCAGCGATATTGGCATGTAAATGATGGCATACCATCAACATATCCAAGTGTTCATCGAGTGTATTGACAGTATAGGGACGAGTCGGATTGGTAGACGATGGCAACACGTTATCCAAACCCACGACGGCGATAATGTCCGGGGCATGACCGCCGCCTGCACCTTCGGTATGGAAGGTATGAATCGTGCGGTCTTTCATCGCAGCAATGGTGTTTTCCAAATAACCGCCTTCATTGATAGTATCGGTGTGGATAGCAACCTGCACATCGTATTTATCTGCAACATCCAAACAGTTATCGATGGCAGCATAGGTTGTTCCCCAGTCCTCATGCAGTTTCAGCCCGCATGCGCCTGCCAATACTTGTTCTTCAAGCGGTGTAGGCAGGCTGGTATTGCCTTTGCCAAAGAATCCGGTATTCATCACTAATCCATCAGAAGCTCTGAGCATCGAATGAATATGCCAAGGACCAGGCGTACATGTAGTTGCCGCAGTTCCCACCGCAGGACCGGTACCGCCACCCAGCATAGTAGTAATGCCATTCATCATGGCGTCTTCGGCTTGTTGCGGTGAAATAAAGTGAATGTGGGTATCAACACCTCCCGCCGTAACAATCAAGTTTTCGCCCGCAATAATTTCTGTAGCTGAGCCGATGGCCATCGTTATATTCGATTGAATATCAGGGTTTCCTGCTTTGCCAATCCCGGCAATTTTGCCATTCTTGATTCCAATATCGGCTTTGACAATTCCCCAATGGTCAATGATGACGGCATTGGTAATGACAGTATCCATAACATCTGCATGATTGCGCTGTGATTGGCCCATGCCGTCACGAATCACTTTGCCGCCGCCAAATTTCACTTCTTCACCATAGGTGGTGAAGTCCTTTTCAATTTCAATAAAAAGTTCTGTGTCAGCTAAACGAACACGGTCGCCGGTCGTTGGGCCCATCATTTCTGCGTAGGTTTGACGGGAAATTTTTACGCTCATTTTTTTACTCCTGTAAAATTGTTGCGAAACAAACTATTTCAGTTTGCCCATCACTTTTTGATTAAATCCGTAAACGATTCGGTCTCCCGCAAGCTCGACGAGCTCAACGGTCCGCTCTTGCCCGGGCTCAAAGCGCACAGCAGTGCCTGCCATAATATTCAGGCGCATACCATAGGCGGCTTCACGATCGAACTTCATAGCGGAATTCACTTCGTAGAAATGAAAGTGAGAACCTATTTGAATGGGGCGATCCCCGCCATTGGAAACAGTCAGAGTCTTGGTTTTTCTGCCAACATTTAGCTCTATCTCGCCGGGTTCAGTAAACACTTCACCTGGAATCATGGGTACTCTCATAGCGATCTCCTTGTTTTTAAACTATCGGGTTATGCACAGTAACCAATTTGGTTCCGTCCGGGAAAGTGGCCTCGACTTGAATATCCGGAATCATTTCAGGAACGCCTTCCATGACATCAGCGCGAGTGAGTACCTTTTGACCGGCGGTCATCAGTTCTGCAACTGTTCGGCCATCCCTGGCACCCTCTAGTACTGCGCAAGTAATCAATGCAACAGCTTCCGGATGATTAAGTCGTAGACCGCGTGCTTTGCGTCTTTCAGCCAATAATCCTGCGGTGAAAATTTGCAGCTTGTCTTTTTCTCTAGGTGTTAAGTCCATAGCTTTTCTCCTGGGTAAAATAACATTTACAATTAAAAAAGTTGTTGAAGTATTGAAGATTAATTAAAAAAACCATCTTAAGTTGTGCCACTCACGTATTCCACATCCTTGGAACAATAGCATTACGTCCAAGAATTTCCGGTCGAAACAAGCCCCACACAGCCAGCATGATGTGTCGTGCCACTTCACTTGAATTACCCAAATATCGCGCAACGGTAATTGCCTTCAGTTGAGAAATGCCAACCTGACCAATGCCTTTGGTAATTTCCTGAGCTTGGTTCCGTGCCAGATCAATCAGCGGTTGAGGTATAGTTTTTCCAGTCATAGTAAGCGTAGCACAGACCGTATTGCCGTTCAGGGCAAGCGGGCCGTTCATGGTATGGCTTTCGCCCTGCAGCCGTATCTGTTCAAGCCAAATCAATTTGCCATTTCGCTTGATGCTGGTTTGCTGTTTGATTTGGCCGTTATTGAATGTTTCACCCCATGCAGTACGGCCGAAACAGAGTATTTCACAGCCGATATAATTGGCATCATCGTCAAGCGTGACTTGATGATCGATGGCTACATTGGCATTGTTATAAAAAATAGTTTCTTGCGGAACCCATTCCAGGGATGCGCTTTTTTCAACATTGATCCTAATTTTTTGCTGCGATATATGACCATTGGATTTGTACCACTTTGCTGCACCCGGTGTAGTAATTTGTACCTGCGCCGCAGTATCGGCATGCGCTGCAATTTCTAATTGATCCCCGCCGACAACTCCACCTGGAGGATGAATAATGACGACATGACACACGTGATGACCTTCCGGATACAATGGCTTTTGCACTAACAACGGGCCAAAGTGATCCCGTGCTACCAGACGCGTAGTGCCATCAATTGCAGCAAATTTGAGTGCTAGCTTTGCCTGTAATGGTTTATGCTCCGAATTGATTGGCGCTTCAGATAAACCTGCGGCTGATGATTTGCGATGATTCAGAATAGCCGAATCTTCTTGTTTAATGGCAGATTCTTCTGAGAAAGTGGATAAGAGCATAATTTCGTATGAAAAATTTGAAGAGGAAATAGCCTCTAGCGTAACTTAAATTTGTAATTGGAAAGAAATCTTAAAAACATCCAGTGCTTGACCGGTGACGTTGGGTGCATAGTTCAATCCTTTCATGAGCAGATCGCCATGTTGATAATACGCCGAGATCCGTGCATTAAAGCCATCGATAATATAATTCATGCCGACCTCGATTTCTTCCCGGTTGCTGCTGTGATTCGGCTGAATACTGGTAAAGCGGCCATAGGGTTGAAAATGTCCGATACCGACCTTGGTGGGAAACATGTAAAGACCTGTGACCGTCCATGATTTGCCGTCAAACATACAGAAACAATCCTTATCGTTAAACGCGGTGGTAGAGTAGTTGGCGTAGAATTGCTTGTACTCGGCATTGGTAGTCACGACACCCATATTGTTCGGCAGCACTTTCTCAAATAACAAATCACCAACAAAACCTAGAAAATCGCTGCGATGAGTGAATGATCCGGCGCCATTTTTCTGATACGACATACCGAATGCCAGCGCCAGGATATCTCCGGCTTTACCGTAGTAAGTGCTGGATGTGTAATAGCCCGGGTTTTTCTCCGGATTCAGGAAATTGTATGTCACCCGTGCGGCTGTCAAAATCGTGCCGCTTGGATTAGGCCCTGAAATATGGGTTGATTCCAGGCCACGAAAGACGCCCATGGCATACCCCAAAGTGCCGGGTACAAACTTCGGTTCGACGCTGCCCCAGAAAGTCACGCCATCGTCACGGCCATAACGTCCGGCACCGCCATTGCCAAATTTCGTACTGAAATCCTGCGAGAAAAAAGGTGTTTTGAAGGCATCATGCGTTGCCTGGAAAAACGGCCCGCTTAACTCTCCCCGTTCGGTTGGCGCCAGCATGCGGCCGCCCCAAATATTGAAGTAGCGGTTGTACTCGAATTTTGCAATGGCATCGAGAATGTTGTAGGACATTCTGGGATTCTCGCCGGTGGCGGTATTGTTACAGAAGAAACATTCGGTATTAACTTCAAATTTCAAATATTCGTTGATTTGGCCATTCAAATACAAACGCGCATTGTCATTACTGTAGTGACCGCCATTGAGGTTTCCATTGAGATTCTCAGTCCATAATCCGGTGCCGCGGTAGCCTGCGCCTAAACTCAGCCAACGCGTTTCGCTGGTTTTAACCTTGAGCCTGTCGGAAATCGGTTTGACCGATAAGTCGTAGGCATAAGTTTTGGATGTTGCGAGAAAAAAAACGCTTAAGAAAGCAATCGACAAAAACTGTATGGATCGATAAAAATGGTATTTCCGGGTAGGGCGTAGGTGGAAGGAAACATATGAAGGGAGAAATTTTTCGTATTGAATTATTGTCTGTAAAAAGCTGCGACTGCTTGCTCTCATGAAGCTGCCCATCCTCTAAAAATAAAAATAATCGAATTGAGTGACCGACTGCTGGCTGTAAATAGTTTATAGCGCATAAAACCAATTAGTTCCGGACTTTAGCACAGGAAAATCCTATCATGCAGTTGTCATATTTATTGGCGGGGGAGTGTGACATATACGTTTTGTCGAGAATATTCAACAGCAGGATTTCTTTTTGGAATGACTATGTGCCGAATTGTTAATTCAAAAATTGTTTGTTTAACGATGAAAAGGTAAACTTTCGGTTGATTTTTGCCGGTTCCCGAATTTGAACGTGCAGAAATTTAATTCTAAAATTGAAGAAAGGAGTTTTTGATGAGCGGGATTGCCAAGTTATCGTTAGTTGTTTCATTTTTATTGTTTTTTTCTTCTTCTCAAGCAGTAGCCTCGGATAGTTATTTTGGTAACGCCAGCGAGAAGTTTGTCAGCGGCATTGCCAACGCGGCAACCGGATTTATCGAACTGCCGAAGAACATCATATTAACAAGCAAAAACGAAGGGCCGCTGTATGGCGTGACCATTGGAACGGCAATGGGTGTCATGCATTCCATCGGCAGAACGCTGGTCGGAGTTCTGGATGCTGCGACTTTCTTCATCCCTACCAAACCATCGGTGAATCCGCCCTTCATATGGCAAGATTTTTCACGCGAAACGACTTATTGATAGAGAGAAGCACATCGTTTGTTAAGTTTGCATTTGTTGTGATGGAGTTCATAAAAAAACTCCATCACAAAGTCTTTTAAGCTACTTAGATTGAGTTAATTTTTTGAGCAGGTGTAAGAAATTTATCGAAATATTATTTTTATTGCTCGAGCAGGAGATTCAGTCAGAACTTTTTAGTGAGAAAAACTCACTATGACAAAAAACGACCAAAAACAACTGGATGCGACCCTTTGAGCCACTGTCAATCAACAATGCGACGCGATGAAAAACACACAACGAGTGGTAGAATTACCGTTTCGAGTCAAGCGCGTGAGAAGTTTGGACGAATTGAACAGTGTAGCCCGAATTCGCCAGCAAGCATACGGTCGTCATTTGCCGAAGTTTGCTCAGTCCTTGGCATCACCTGAGCTGGCTGATTTCGAAACGGATACAGTAGTTCTGCTTGCCACAGCGAAACAGGATAATGCTCCACTTGCAACGATGCGCATCCACACTAACCATAATAAACCGTTGCCATTGGAACAAGCCGTCACCCTGCCGGAAGCCATGCGTTCAACTCCGTTGGCCGAAGCTGTGCGTTTTAGAGTCGTAAGTGGCCGCAGCGGGGGGGGGGGGGGGGGGGGGGGGGGGGGGGGGTGGGGGGGGTTTTTATGTGTTTTGTGTGGCGATGAAAAAGGATTGGGGGGGGTGTGGGGAGGGCAGGCCATTGAAAAAGCTTTTTAATAAATTACTTTTGAAAAATTTTTTTCTGGTGGGATACGTTAAATTTTTATATTAGGTTGATAA
>CADEDJ010000002.1:69960-121795 GCA_902826055.1 uncultured Nitrosomonas sp.
CGCCACACCAACATTACTCGTTGTGTACCGTAAAAAAGCGACTTAACCTGGACGGAATGCTGTGGTGGGGGGGGGGTGGGGGGGGGTGGGGGGGGGGGGGCGGGGGGGGGGGGGGGGGGGGGGGGGGGGGGGGGCTGGTACGTAATGTGTTATTCAAGGCATTTTATCTGATTTGTGTGGCCAATGACATCGATTGGATGGTGATTTGCGCACGCAGTCCATTGCATAAGCTATATCATAAATTACTATTTGAAGATATTTTTCCTGATGGATCCGCTGTAATTTTACCCTACGTTCATAATATTCCCCACCGAGTACTCAAATTGCGAGTAAGCCAAGTAAGGCCGCTTTGGGGCGAAACGAATCATCCGTTATTCAATTTCTTTTTTGATACCAATCATCCCGATTTGGAAGAAGTCTTTTGATCAGAGATGCGCCGGAATCAGCTTCATGTGTTGTTGCGTCACACCCGGCAGAAACGGCGTGGGCTTGCCATTGACCCGATTGGCATGACCGCTGCCGTAGTAGGGTGATAGCGGATGTCCGCTTTGTTCGCGCAGCCAATTGAAGATTACCGTTCTGGATCGTTCGCATATGGACTTAACCGTTGAGCGAGAAATTTGATATTTAATGGCTTATTTTTCCAGAAATTTCCATAGCGGCTTTCCACCATTGCGTCCGACTGCTGGAATCTCCAGGAATTTATCGGCTGCGTGACCCAGCGCTCCGGGTTTGGCTTGTAATTCATTGCCAGGATGGCCATTGGGAATAAATAGTTGCGGATGATCAAAAGGAGCTTGCCGGTTGCGTACACGTTCATCGGTCAGCGTGAGCAGCCAGGCTTCCAAGTCAGTTTTTTCTGATTCACTGTGATTTAGCACATTGAGGGGCATGATCACCGAGCCATCGTGTTGGATGAGTTCTGGGAAATTTCCACCGCGACTGTATAAATCTAAAATATCACGCAATGTTGCAATTCCACCATTGTGAAAATAAGGTGCAGTGAGCGCAATGTTGCGCAGACTGGGCACCTTGAAAAAACCATCGGCAACGATGGGGCAGGGTTGGCCATCCGGGCAATCGGGCGTGGCCATCGACCGGGAATAGGAAAGCGGCTGATTCCATGGATCGACGCCACCGAGTGCGATATCTTCGCTGCTCGGACGAATACCGATGTTGTTAAATCCCCGGTCAAATGCTTGTCCGTCACGAATGCGGATGGGGCTGGCTTTGACGCGTGTGACCGAAGCACCCGTCAATTCGGCGCCTTCATGGCAATTAATGCAGCGCCCGCGTGTTTGGCTGCGGAACAGATCAACACCACGAATGGCTGCTTCACTGATTGCTGTACTATCACCATCCATGAAGCGATCATACGGTGTGTCATCTGCTACCAGCGTTGCCATATACAATTGTGTTGCAAGCCCGAAGAATAACGGGAAATTGTATTCCATCAGGCTATATTCATGAGCGGAATGATTTGGGCGATGCTTGCCCGCAATTACTTGCGTATTACCGTCATCTAAAATGCGGATTTGTTGTGTTGATTGCCACCATTCCGGATGGAAAGCAGCACGAATCAGTTCGTAATACGTTGCCGATAATCCCTGTTGTGGCCAACGGCTATAATTCGCTAGCACACTATCTTGCGGATGAACTTTCTGCCATACCAGCGGCCTGGCACTGAGCAATTTTCTGCCTATCATGGGAAATGGCCGGTTCTTGGCAGACATTTCCAGCGTGTTAGTTGGCGGGGCAACGGCTGCTGATGCCAAGCTGGCATTATCGATCAGTATTCGTTCGCGCTCAAGTCGGGCAGATGATATCGCGCGATAAACATGTGCATTGTCGTCTCGATCACCCCAGTTGTTGATCCCATTGAACATATGTTGTGCGCGGCCATCTAGAAAATTGCGAAAGTTAAAAACTGCATTAATGACAGAGGGTGCATTACGCGGTTCCACACGCCGCACATTGATGCGGTTGACTTGAAAGCCAGCATCATCTTCGATGAAATGCACACGATCCGTTGGAAAACCCGGTTTGACGGATTTAAACAACATGGCAAAAACGCCTTGCGAGGAGACTACATCATTGCTATCTCGCAATGGAGGGGACGATCTATCCAATGGATCGGATAATTCACGGAATGGAAAATCTGCAAGCACGAGCTGTCGATTTGGACCGTAATCAAAATGTTGGTCAGGTTGCGGCGATCCGTCGCTATGGATGCGATTTTGTCCGGGATTGACTTGATTTTTTGAGCGACTATCTGCGCCAGCATTGAAGTGGCAAGTTGCGCAAGCTGTCCTGCCATCGCTGCCTACTTGCATATCCCAGAAAAGTGCTTTACCTAATACAATCGCCATATGCTTATCTTTGACGAAGCGCTCAAGATTGGAAGGCTCGGGTATCGGGACGGTTTTTAGCGAAGGAGGGCGAGCAGGATCATCGTTCGCTCCGGCGCTCTTTGATATAGGCAGTGAGTATGTAACGATGGCTGCAACAATAACAAAGAGATAACGTGTGAAATGTGAATGTTGGATTGACATGATAAACGAACTTGGTGCAAATGAGGGTCTGATGCTGGATTCCCCTGGCCTGTGGGTCAATCGGCAGGAGAATCCAAGGATTGATGCGTTATTGGTTGTTCAATGAATTTTGCAATGACTCATTGCGATTTTAGCGATCCTGTTGATGCAGAGGTTTGGTTTTGAAAGATGCTTCATAACCATGACGGCCAGTATAAGCGTAGCACACTGGATCGCTTGCATCGCAATCGTTGGCAGGATAGGTTTCCAGTACTTTCGGGCTGCCGCCGATGGCAATACTGTAATAACCTTTTTTTAGCTTGACGTTGTATTTGACTACGTTTTTGCCGCGCATATTTTTATTGTTTCCAATATATTCGATTGTTGACCAGTCAATGTTGCCTGCATTGTTGTAGCGGTGGTCCTCGCAACTGGTATTGTCCCAATTTTTGTAGACTGACAGGGCGGGTACCAACATATTGCGCGCAGTAACCATGCCTGAAGGACCTTGAAAGGCTACGCCTTCTTGGCGTTCTACTTCAATTTCCAGTATCGCGGGTTCAGTAAGTTCCAAGGCGACCCAATGTGAAGTATGCGTCCAACCCGTAAATGGAGGTTCGTACGCTGGAGGTGGCTCGTTCCAGCTTTTAGCGCCAACATGGCCTACCAGCTCAACTTCATCATGCCCGCGCATTTTCACTGTCCATTCATAGCTGATTCCGCCATCGCAAACGCCTGGCGTAGAAGGTTGAGGATCTGCGTACGTGACATTACCAGCCAGTGCAATCCCTGAGGCGCTGACAGCCAGTAGTAAGCTGCTCTGGATTATTAATTTTTTTAACTGAAATTCCATAATATGTTTGCTCCAACATGTGGATTATTTGAAAAATGAAAGATTGAATAGCGTTGCATCAATTTTCATAGCCTTCTTCAGAACAGGTATGTCTGGTCGGAAGCGAACAAAATAATATATATCATGAGAAAGTATTACAATGTGACAAATTGTCGCATTGGGTACTATGCATGCCGTAAATTTGATAATCTAAGATTTATTCTTATCAATAAATTAAGGTGTTAAGGAATACTTGAGGCGTTTTAGAAGGACGGCTGCATGGTTTTTGTTGTAATCGATTAATTCACTTTGTGTGAGTTTAACTGATTAGTTTGTGGGAATCAGCTTCATGTGTTGCTCTGTTTCACCCGGCAGAAACGGCGTGGGCTTGCCATTGACCCAATTGGTATGACCGCTGCCGTAGTAGGGTGATAGCGGGTGTCCGCTTTGTCCGCCAGGCATGTCCATATATCCTTGTTCTTCCTGGCCGGGCGCTACTGCGGAGCGTTGTGAAGCGCCAAAATTCGGTGATTGCACGCGCGGCATATTATGATCACCGGGCAGCGGATCATGCGGCATATCGAGCCAGCGTGCAACCCAATGAGGCAATTTCTGGCTAAGCGGGTGGCGGATGCGTGCGGCGTTGTATTCTCCCCAGCTTCGTTCAGTAATGCCACCTTCTTCTTCAAGCGTATGTGCGACTGTTTCAGCGCTGCGATACAGCAGTTCGTGCCAGTTTTCATAGGTTGCAGGCAGTAAGTGTTGCGGTTGGTGCTCAAGCAATTGCCATACAATCCATTCGGCTTGGCTGAGCCGCGGCAATTCAAAGCTTGCATCTCGTTGCTGAATGGGTGCCGCAAAGCCGTTGATGATGGCTTGCATGACGGTATAACGATACGAGCGTACTGCACGGTAAGCGACAGAATCGGCGGTTGCATGGCCATTCCAATCGGCTAATGCCTGCTTCATGGCAGCCACCCAGGGAAGATTATGGTTTGCGGATTCCAGTGTGGTTTTTAACAATTGGTACCAATGATCACCCAATAGTGCACGGTCATCCAATTGAATCGTGCGCATGTCTAGAGCTTTGAATTGCTCACGTGCAAACAGACGGTCACGAATTTGTGTGGCGCGGGCGCCTAGATCGTAACCGCCATTGCCTAAAAGCTTAAGCTGATCGCCGGAAACAGAGCGCGAATTGGCGGACCAGAGCCGTTGCGATGCTGGATTGTGGATGAACGGATAATCCGCTGGATTCAACCAGCCCTGCCAGCCGGTATGTGCACTTGACCAGTCGGCCGGAATTTGCGGATCATAATTTTCGGATCGCGCCGGCATACGCCCTGCCAATGTCCAACTGATATTGCCAGAGCGATCACCCACAATGAAATTTTGTACAGGAATCCCGGTGCGCTGTGCGATTGTAGTGGCTTGTTCGGTTGTTTTTGCGAGCTCCAGTTCGACTAATTTGAGATTAATGGCTTCGGGATGCAGTGCAGTCCAGGCAAGCGCCAAAGGTGTTCCATCATGATCTTCATCCAATATGGGACCCCACTCGGTTTCAGAAATCGTAAGCGTTTCATCGGGAGCATTGCGCACGCGAATAATTTCCTGAATGGCCCGGATTGGTTGCCAGCCTTGATTATTACGATAGCGTGAAGGATCGGCATCATCCCGTGTTATTCGTATCCAGTCTGAAAAATCGCCGTGGCTATTGGTAAAGCTCCAAGCGATTAAACGGTTTGAGCCGATCACAATGGCTGGCACGCCCGGCAAGCTGAGGCCGGTAATATCATGCCAGTGATTAGCCGAAGCGGTATCAGGGTAGCGCAACCGGGATCGGAACCATAGATTGGGCACCCGCAATGTCAGATGCATGTCGTTGGCAATCAACGCTGAGCCATCCGCCAATTCGCCTGAAACGGCAAAACTGTTACTGCCTGGCATTTGTTCACTGATGAGGGGATGATTTTTGAGTGCACGCTTATTAAATGTCTGCAAATTGATTGCGCTTTCCTGTGGAAGCTCCGGTAAAGCCAAGGGTTCATCAATAAGTGGCGCATCCCAGTTACCCGCGGGTGTGGTCAGAAATTTGAATACTGAATCGGGCAGTAATGCATGCATGCGAGATAGTTTTAATTCGCGCGCAAAATTTTCTTCATTTAACGTAAAAAACATGGCGTAGATGACTAAAATGCTGTCTTCATTGTGCCATGCCGCTGGTTGAGTTTGCGTCAATACATAAGGGAATGGGCGCACAAGCAAGGATTGCATGCCTTGATTGACACCTATCCGGTAAGCATCAAGCAGTTGCCGTTCCGGTTCTGCCAACCGTTGTAATACGGTTGCAGCCCGTGCGCGCATGCGGAATTTGCGGGTTTTACGGTCGTGATCGATGGCACCGGCGCCTAACAATTCAGCCAATTCTCCTGCCGCCTGCCGGCGCATCAAATCCATTTCGAAGAAACGTTCCTGGGCATGTACATAACCCATAGCCAAAGCCAGATCCAGGCGGTTCTGGCCTTGCAGCGTAACACTGCCCAGCGCATCCCTGTCAACCGATACCGGTGCGGACAATCCGGTTACCGCGATTTCACCGTCGTAATGCGGCAAACTGCCGCGCAGTAACAGCCCTGCCGTAATGCTGAATAAACAGATGATTAGTGCAGTTATTATCAGGATGTTGCGGACTAAACGTGACGTAGTATGCATAAGCCTTATTCAATCAAAAAATAATGGGTTGCTTCATGGTTGCCGCCTGTGAAAATTGCCAATGTGGCGACCTGGATTATTCCCTAACTCATTGAAGAAATTGCAGGAAAATTCTGCCATTAGCATTGCCGGAATAAAGGGATGATTCCTTCGTTGTTCTCAATATTAAATCAATTGCTTTGCCATGATAATTCAATTGTAACGATTTGGAGCTTGTCATGGCTGAAGAAAGTGATTTAGAACGAACTGAACCGGCGACGCCCAAGCGCTTGCAAAAAGCGCGAGAGGAAGGCCAGGTTGCGCGTTCTCAAGAACTGACCACATTTGCCTTATTGATGGTAGCTGCAGCAGGATTATTGTTCCTGGGTACCGGGGTAATGGAAAAGTTACTGAAAATCATGCAAGCAGGCATGCAACTTGAACGTGAATTGGCGTTCCAGCCTGATTTAATGCTCACCCGGTTTTATGAACTTGCCTTCGAAGGCTTAATCGCTATCGCTCCTTTACTTTTGATGCTGATTATCGTGGCTTTTTTTGCACCGATGCTGTTGAGCGGTTGGATGATTAGCGCTAAGGCATTGTTGCCAAAGTTTGATCGTATCAATCCCATTAAAGGTTTTGGCCGCATTTTTTCTATGCGCAGTTTGATCGAATTGGCGAAAGCGATCGCTAAGACCATTGTTATTGGTGGCGTGGCAGCGCTGATGATTTGGCAAAACAAAGAAGAAGTTATGGCACTTTTGACAGTTCCAGTAGATGCTGGAATCGGTCGAACAGGCGACTATTTGACGATGAGTTTTCTGTTGATCATTGCTGCAATGGTGTTGATTGTCGTGATCGATGTGCCTTTCCAAATTTGGGAACATGCGAAGCAATTGCGCATGACCAAAGAGGAAGTGCGCAGAGAACATAAAGAAGACGAAGGTGATCCTTTTGTCAAAGCCCGTATTCGCGGTTTGCAGCGTGAAGCTGCGCGGCGCCGTATGATGGCCGAAATTCCGAAAGCTGATGTCATTGTTACCAATCCTACCCATTATGCGGTAGCGCTTAAATATAAGAGCGAAACCATGCGAGCACCCACGGTGGTTGCAAAGGGTGTGCATCTGCTAGCTGCACGCATTCGTGAAGTGGCCGATGAACATCATATACCGATTCTTGAAGCGCCCCCACTAGCACGTGCGCTTTATTACCATGCCGAATTAGAAAGTGAAATACCGGAAAAATTGTATACCGCAGTGGCTGAAGTTTTGGCGTATGTGTTTCAGCTCAGGCGCTATAACGAATACGGTGGTGAATATCCACAAGCGCCAGTTGATGTACCGGTTCCAGATGGATTGGATCAACCTGCGCATGCAGTGTGAAGCTTAATATGAATTGTTTATTAATGAATCAATTACTATTTTTAGGTGCTTAGTCTATAACGCTATGAGTAATGCAATTACCTTATCGTCACTAGCTGATGCTAATCATTTAAAGACCCTTGCCGGTCCGATACTGATTATTATGATTTTGGCTATGATGGTGCTGCCTCTGCCGCCATTTATATTGGATTTTTTATTTACCTTCAATATTGCCATATCCATCATCGTTCTCATGGTAAGCCTGTATACCCGGAATGCTCTTGAGTTTGCAGTTTTTCCGACAATTTTGCTGATTACCACGTTATTACGATTGTCTCTCAATATCGCTTCAACGCGGGTGGTATTGTTGGAAGGTCATACAGGCCCCGATGCTGCCGGTAAAGTTATTGAAGCATTCGGACATTTTCTGGTAGGCGGTAATTATGCCGTGGGCTTGGTGGTTTTCATTATCCTGGTGGTTATCAATTTTGTTGTTATTACAAAAGGCGCTGGACGTATTGCCGAGGTGAGCGCACGATTTACATTAGATGCTATGCCTGGTAAGCAGATGGCTATTGATGCTGATTTAAATGCAGGATTAATTGGCGAAGATGACGCACGTAAACGTAGAGCCGTTATTTCACAAGAAGCGGATTTTTATGGCTCCATGGATGGTGCGAGTAAATTTGTACGGGGCGACGCTATCGCAGGCATTTTGATTATGCTGATCACCATTATCGGTGGCTTAGTTGTTGGCGTATTGCAACATGATATGGAAATGGGGGCGGCCGCTAAAAACTATACGTTGTTGACGATTGGTGATGGACTGGTAGGGCAAATTCCGGCATTGATTATCTCAACAGCCGCAGGTTTGGTTGTGAGCCGCGTTACTACAGACGAAGATCTAGGTGAGCAAGTTCTGAGTCAATTATTCAATCAACCTCAAGTACTGGTAATTACTGCAAGTATTCTCGGCATCATGGGATTGATTCCAGGCATGCCCAATTTCGTATTTCTGCTTATTGCTTCTATCTTGGGTGCTATGGCTTATTGGCAGAGTAGAACTACAAAAGCTCAAGTTACGGCACCGGTTGCTCCAGAAATCCCGGCGGTAGAGAAAACGGATGCAAGCTGGGATGATGTTGCCCCCATCGATACTTTGGGATTGGAAGTGGGTTATCGTTTAATTCCACTTGTCGATAAAGTTCAGCAGGGTGATTTATTAAAAAGAATTAACAGCATACGCAAAAAATTTGCACAGGAAATTGGTTTCTTGCCACCGGTTGTGCATATTCGCGATAACTTGGAGCTGCGCCCCAATGCTTATCGTATTACGTTAAAAGGTTCCGTGATCGGTCAAGGTGAATCTTATTCCGGAATGTATCTAGCGATTAATCCTGGGCGGGTTACTATGCAATTGCCGGGTACTGTAACCAGTGATCCAGCATTTGGATTGCCTGCGGTATGGATAGAATCCACTCTGCGTGAACAAGCACAAATGCATGGCTATACCGTAGTTGATGCCAGTACGGTAGTCACTACACATATTAATCATTTGATTCATATTCATGCGCCTGAGCTTCTGGGTAGACAAGAACTGCAAAAACTTTTGGATCATCTGGGCACACAATTTCCAAAACTGATTGAAGATCTGGTTCCAAAATTATTGCCGTTATCTACGGTTCAAAAGGTCTTGCACAACTTGTTGGAAGAAAGTGTGCATATTCGCGATATGCGTACCATTATCGATGTGCTGACGGAATATGCCGTACATATCCAAGATGCCAATGAATTGACCGCTGTTGTCAGGAATGCCTTAGGCCGTGCAATCGTCGAGCAGTATTTTCCAGCGGGTTCTGAGTTGCAAGTCATGAGCTTGCATCATGAATTAGAAAGCATACTGACGCAAGTGATGCAGACGGGTAGTTTGCAGGGAAGTGCAGGAATAGAGCCTGGTTTGGCCGATACTTTGTTAAAAGAAGCGCGTAGTGCGGTGCAGCACCAAGAAAAGCAAGGATTGCCAGCCGTGTTATTGGTGCCTAGCGCTATCCGCTTCTTATTGTCGAAATTTTTGCGTCGTGCATTGCCACAGTTAAGTGTACTTTCTCACTCAGAGATTCCAACTTCGAGAAAGATCAAAATCACTTCCATTATTGGGGGTAATAAATGAAAGTAAAACGCTATGTTGCTGCTACATCAAAAGAAGCGTTGCGCCAAGTCAAGGAAGAACTTGGTATCGATGCGGTGATACTTTCAAACCGGAAAACCAAAGATGGTGTAGAGATTATGGCACTTGCGGATTCTGAGATGTCAAGTTTAGTGGAAACATCTCCAGAGATTCCGGGTACTTATCGCCATGAGAAAAATAAAGCTTTGTCAGCAGCAGAGTCGTATTCAAAGCATCGTAATTTGATCGATGAGCCTGTAGCAGTGCAAAAAGCACTTCCTGACGCGATGACTGTGTCATTAGCACAGAACATTATTGCAGAAATACAAGCGATGAGAAGTACTTTGGAAAGTCAATTAGCTGGTGTCGCATGGGGAAATTTTACGCAACGCAGGCCAGAGAAAGTAAAGATATTACGTACGATGCTGGATGCAGGTTTCAGCCCTTTATTGTCACGTCGTTTAGTTGATAAGTTAACTGCTGATTATGATTACGAACAGAGCTTAAAACAGGCAATGTCAGCGCTGGCATATAACCTTCATACGGCAGCTAGTGATGAAATGATCGAGAGGGGAGGAGTTTATGCCTTGATTGGCCCAACGGGTGTTGGGAAAACTACGACTACCGCAAAACTGGCAGCACGGTGCGTTATTCGTCATGGTACCGATAAGGTGGCGCTCTTGACTACGGATAGCTACCGTATTGGGGGTCACGAGCAGCTAAGAATTTATGGGCAGTTACTCGGTGTTCCTGTTCGTAATATAAAAGACACGGAAGATTTGCAGCTCACATTATCAGAATTGAGAAATAAACATATGGTGCTGATCGATACTGTCGGTATGAGTCAGCGTGACCATATGGTAGCCGAACAAATTGCAATGTTATGCAACTGTGGTGCAGATGTTAAGCGTTTGCTAATTTTGAGTGCCGCTTCCAACGGTAAAACTCTGGATGAGGTGATTTCTGCTTATCAAACAAATGGTATTTACGGCTGCATCATTACTAAAGTTGATGAAACAGCAAGCCTTGGCGTGGTTTTGGATGCGATTATTCGCAGAAAATTAATGTTGCATTATGTCGCTAATGGGCAAAAGGTTCCCGAAGATATTCATGCGGCTAACGCAAGATATCTGTTACACCGTATTTTTAAATCATCTCCGGCGGATTCTGCGTTTACATTGCAGGATGCAGAGTTTGCACTGATTATGGCAACTAAAAATAGTATAGATCCAGTGGGTGTAGCTGAAAGATCATTGGTGGGATTTAATGATGACTAAAGCGATTAGACAAGACCAAGCTGCGGGATTGAGAAATTTGATGCCGTTTCAAGTTAATAATGCAGCGCGGGTATATACCATTGCCAGTGGCAAACCCCGAGTTGGGAAAACCAGCGTGGTAGTGAATCTTGCAACTGCATTAGCAAAGAATGGTAAGCGTGTGCTCTTAATTGATGAAAATCCATGTCATAACAATATTTGTACCAACTTGGGATTACAAGCGCGTTTTGATTTGTTGCATGTGATCAATCAGGATAAACAACTAAATCAAGTACTACTGCAAGGGCCTGAGAATATAGCCATATTATCTGCCATGCGGGGTATTCATGCACTGTGCAAGCTTAGTTCTTTTGAGCAGGATTGGCTTATCAAAAGTTTCTCAGAGTTAACCGAGAATGTAGATATTGTGTTGATTGATACCGCAATGACCGGTACTTCGCATGTGCTGCCATTGGGTTTGGCCTCAGAACAAATCATGATCGTGATTTCCGGATCGGCTGTTTCGTTAACTGGTGCATATGCCCTTATTAAGATTATGAGTCAGGAATATGCAAAGCAGCATTTTCTCATTTTAGTCAACAAAGTGGATTCGGAAAAAGAATCGCATGTGATTTTTCAGAATTTGTATCGAGTAGCGCGTCAGTATCTTTCTGTAACACTTGAATTTGTTGGTTATATCGAAAGTGACGAGAAATTACGTAATGCAAATCAGTTGTGTAAGCCTGTTATTGATGCCTTTCCGGCTTCGCAAGCTGCAATGTGTTTTAAGCAATTGGCTCATAACATTTTTCGTTCTTCATGTCCTGATAAATATAACGGGGGGATTGATAATTTTATGCAACGGTTAATTCGAACAAGCCATCTGAGCATGGCAAATTTTACGGTGTAATTGATCATGTATACAGCGACTGGAACTAATACGATCGATAAGGAACAATTCGTGGTGGAATTTACGCCATTGGTAAAACGAATTGCCTACCATATGATGACTCGCTTGCCAGCAAGTGTACAGGTCGATGATCTGATTCAAGCCGGAATGATTGGTTTGCTGGATGCCATTAATCGTTACGAAGGGTCATACGGCAGACAATTTGAGAGTTATGCGGCACAAAGGATACGTGGTTCTATTTTAGATGAGTTGCGCGAAGCCGATTGGTTACCACGGAGCATACGCAAAAAAATGCGTCGTATAGAAGCTGCTGTTAATTTGTTGGAGCAGCGCAATGGCTGTGCGCCCAGTGAACAGGATTTGGCGGAAGAGTTAGACATGTCACTTGATGAGTATCATGAAACACTTCAAAGTGCACGAGGTGCACAATTAATTTATTACGAAGATTTCCAGCAAGAAGATGAAGAGCCATTTTTGGATCGATTATTAGTTGATTCTGAAGGGGATCCGCTCAATGCACTACTGGATGAAAATTTCAGGAATTTATTAATAGCGGCCATTGATAATCTGCCGCCTCGAGAAAAGCAAGTGATGGCGATGCATTACGAACAGGAAATGAATTTACGAGAAATTGGCGAGGTGCTCGGTGTCAGTGAATCGCGCGTTTGTCAATTGCATACGCAAGCAGTAGGACGCTTACGTAGTCGTTTAAGAAATTCGTGAGAGATAATTTCAAGATTGTTCGTTGTGACTGAGCGGCTTTCCGATGAATAAAAAATCTACAATGGATTTGAATAGCATTATCGGTATTTTACTGGCTTTTGTTGCAATTGTTGGCGGACAAATACTGGAAGGTGGTCATGCGAGTTCCCTGATTCAAGCTGCAGCTTTCTTAATAGTCATGGGTGGTACTATTGGAGCTGTATTGTTACAAAGTCCAGTGAAAATTTTTGTGAACGGAATTAAGATGAGCCGATGGGTCTTTTTTCCACCTGATTATTCCCCGCAGTCTTTAATTAAGCAAATCATCAATTGGTCCCATATTGCGCGAAAAGATGGTTTATTGGCTTTAGAGTCACATGTCGCGGTTGTAAAAGACCCATTAACGAAAAAAGGCCTGCAATTGCTTGCTGATGGAAGTACTGCTGAAAAGCTGCGTGAAGTTCTGGAAATTGATATAACTGCAATAGAAGAATATCAGCGTCAGTCAGCTAGGATATGGGAAGCTGCAGGTGGGTATGCGCCTACCATCGGCATATTAGGTGCAGTTTTGGGATTGATTCATGTGATGGAAAATTTATCAGATCCAGAGTTATTAGGCAGTGGTATTGCGGTTGCCTTTGTTGCGACTATTTATGGTGTGGGATTTGCAAATTTGATATGTCTACCGATAGCTAATAAGTTAAAAAGCATCATAAATGCACAAATGATCATGCAAGAAGTTTTAGTCGATGGATTTGTGGCCATTGCAAATGGTGAAAATCCTCGTTTTATCGAGAATAGGCTGAAAGGCTATTATGTTTAAAGATTAATTCATCATGCGAATACCGTTACGATTTCCTGAGTAACTGCGATGCTGAGAAGAAGAAAGCAAAGAAATTCTGAGTCGAGCGAGAATCATGAGCGCTGGCTTGTATCATATGCGGATTTTATAACACTGCTATTTGCATTTTTTATCGTTATGTATGCAGTTTCTTCAGTTAATGAGGGTAAGTATCGCATTTTAAGTCATTCACTAGTTAGCGCATTTAAAAGTAGTAGTAATACATCAGATTTAGCATCCGTCGCACCTTCAGAGTTTGCAATGATTGATAACCTAAACCTACAGTCAAAACGAGGTGACTCAATTAAGCCTATTGAAGAGCTGGCGCATAAAGTAAAAAAACAAGAAAAAATGCAAAGTATGGCTAAGAATATTCATCATGCGTTGGAATCACTTGTGAAAGACGGCCAGGTGAGAGTTACACAAAGTTCCCTCGGAATTACTGTAGAAATTAATGCAAGTGTACTTTTTTCTCCAGGACAGGCCAAGCTTGCAGACAATTCTACCTTGGCATTACAAGCAGTTGCAAATGTGATTAGAGGTCACGAGCATGAAATTCATGTAGAAGGACATACAGATAATTTGCCAATACATACAGACTATTTTCCATCTAATTGGGAGTTATCGGCTGCTCGTGCAAGTAGTGTAATTAGATTATTTATTGAAAATGGTGTTGAGGCTAAAAGACTTACTGCTGTAGGTTATGGTGAGAATAGGCCAATCGAGTCTAATGAAACACCTGAAGGTAGAAAAAGAAATCGTCGAGTTGCTGTAATGATTCTCTCCAATGATGCTGACAAAGTAACGGAATTACCAATAACCGAGGATAATGCTGATTAGAATTAAATATAAGTTTGACCTTTGGGGCCATAGAGAGAGATGTTTCCTGCTGCACCATGTAATGCGGAAAAAGCGCGTTGATTATGTTGTAGGCGAGTCCAAACGATTAATCCATTTGATTGATTGATTTTTTGGGCCACATGAGCTAAAGCTAGCAATTCGTCCCATAAAACTTGAACTTCGGATTGATCTGCATACTGTTCTTGCAACCAGTTTTTTATGGCGGCTTTTTCTATCGTGAGTCCTTGATTCTGTAGATATTCATTGCGTTGATTATCAATTTGTATCAATTTTTCGATCAAATGCGATTTATTTGAGGCAAGAGAATCAATTCTTTCTATTTTCCCCTGAATTAAGGCATCTTCTTCCTTTTTTAGGATTTCGATGAATATCTCCAGAGTATTTTTCTCAGTTTCTAATATCGAAGTAAAGTCTAATGGTGATAGTGCCATTAAACATTATCCTTTTTAGATTGTATCAATTCTTTAACAGTTTCTAGAAGTCGATCAGCAATAGCTTCAGGGTTTATCTTGAAATTTCCTTCACTAATGGCTTGCTTTATTTCTTGAACTCGAGCTGTATCTACGATTGTGTCAGTAGCAGAACTACCACTTATGTTATGCAGCTTTGCAATATTTGGGCTGAAGTGCACATTATTTTCTTGTGATGCACTAGGATTGGTGATGATATCGGTACGCTTTTTCCCATCGTTGACAGAAATAGTCGCTACTGATTGTATAGATTTGTCTATTTTCATTTTCTTTTTCCTTCGAAATAGATTTTATTGAATGATTCATCGACATTTTTGTATAAAACTTTAATATTTAGTATTTAACATATCTTATATAACTGACTAATTATTTAGTTTAGACGATTAAAGGTAAAGGGAATGATCCTATCTTTTACTGTAAATGCGGCATATTACCGAATTTATTTATAATTTAAATGGTAGATTATGGTTTTAATGTCGATTGACTAGTGATATTTTTGTTACTGCATTTGTAAAGCAGGATGGCATTTTAACGAATTACCATCCGGGAATTAACATATATTTTTGGAAATTAGAATATGTCATTAGTATTGAAAGCGATGATAAACGCACTTAGAGATCTAATTCGATTTAGGATAGCTTGGATTATTCTTTGGCCAATTCTGGCCGCTACTTTTTTTTGGTTAATAGTTGGGTATATCTTCTGGGATAATTTCTCAGAAATAATGTATCAAGTATTGGGAGAGATCGGCATTGGCGAGTGGTTGCAGAATATCCAATCCAAGTGGATTGCTGTGATTGTTCAAAGTTTGTTTCATATTATTATATTCGTTCCACTTATCATAATAACTACATTGGTTATAACTACGATTTTTGTGATGCCTGCTCTCATTAAATTAGTTGCTAACCGCTCTTACCCTGAGCTTAAACGTGAGAATGGCGGCGATATTAGTGGAAGTATTATTAATGCGGTACTTGCGACAGGTATTTTTATTCTTGTCTGGGTCGTTACTTTGCCTTTGTGGACTGTCGGGGTAGGGATTGTTGTTCCATTTATAGCTGCGGCTTTTATGAATCAGCAATTGTTTCGCTACGATGCGCTATCCGAGCATGCAAATAAGCAAGAAATTAAGGTAATCTGTGATACTAATAGATTTTCGCTATGGGGTTTAGGATTGTTAACAGGTTTTGTCCAGTTCATACCTTTACTTAATTTGTTAGCTCCAATTTTTACAGCACTTGCATTTATTCATTTTGGACTCGCACACTTAAAAAATTTACGAGCAGGAAATAAGGATGCATTGTCTATGCCTAGCTAAATAAGATTGTGATGGGGTTTTTGCCGAGAGGTATTAATGTGTAATGAGGCGTGGATTGCTGTGCTAACGGTGTTTGCGAATTTTTCCATTATGTCATTATTTTTAAGATGTATTCAGTTAGGATGGATCTAACTTATATAATTTCGCGATGAAAATCCAAAACTGGAATCCAGATTTTATGGATCTTTCTCCAATATTTGCTCCTTTTAAGCACCTTAAGAAGTACGTGGAGGGTATGCAAGATTGGCCTGAGCTTTCTTGCTTAAATGAAATGATAATTCTACAAAGATTACATATTGTGTCTGGATCAGGCAAAGAGATTTGTTTTGTACCTCCAATGATTGGAAGTAATCATACTGAAAAAAAATACGAACCTACGGTTTATTTGACAGGTCAAGTGCAAACAAGAGTTAAAAGTTGGCATGATTTTTTTAATGCATTGGTATGGCAAATTTTTCCACGCGCCAAGTCTGCACTTAATCAAATCCATTACCAGAATCAATTAATTGAATCATTGAATAAGATTAAGCATCGCAGTGCATTAAGAGATGCGGCGACACACTTCGATGAATCTGGCGTGATAGTTGTGAGTAGTGAAAAAACACTAATTCAGTTATTAAAAAAATTTGAGTGGAAGCAATTATTTTGGCATGAACGTCAAGCAGTAATGACTTCCATGCGTTTTTTTGTTTTTGGGCATGGACTATACGAGAAGGCTCTGAATCCTTATATTGGTATGACAGGCAAAGGTGTCATTATTGATGTCGATGATATATTTCTAAAACAGGATGTATCGAAGCAATTGCAATCTATCGATCAAATGTTGGCGTCTTTTTTATTAGCATCCTTATCATCAAGTGCTGATTTAACACCAATTCCGCTTTTGGGATATCCTGATTGGACTAAAGAAAATACCTATGAAGCCTATTATGAAAATAAGAAATATTTTCGTGACCGTCATTAATTGGCTTCAAATAAGGTGAGATTTAGTCGTGGAGATTACGTATTTGTTCTTATCCAAGTTGAAAAACGAAGCATATTGATGGAGTCGCGACCGTGAAAATTAAAGAAACTTTTATTGGAGCTGTTTTTTTTCTGTTTTTATTAATAGACCTTTCAAATGCCGATAATTTTGCGCCCGAAAACATAGATGGTGCACGTACGATCAATACTGCAGCAGCAAAAGTATTATTCAACAAAAACTATCCTTTTATTGATGTAAGAGGAACTGATGATTACAAAACTGCACATATCCCGGGAGCCTATCATTTATCTATTAAAAACGATTTTACTGAACAGCGTTTAAGAGAAATTGTAGAAAAAGATCAACCTGTTGTTATTTATTGTAACGGTGTTTCATGTATGGGTAGTTCTGTAGCAACTCATCAAGCGGTTGCATGGGGTTGGTCAAATGTTTTTTATTATCGTGAAGGTATAACCGAATGGAAGCACCAGGGATATTCCGTACAATCTTTGGATCCCTAAAATTAAGATTATGTTTTTTTATATGAATTCATATTTGTGAAAATTTTTCAGTAATCGGGTGCTGCATCTTTTTTCAAAGTCACAGTGTATATTTTGTTAGAATACACATTTAATTTTACTAATTTATTGGAGTACTTAATGGCGATTGAAAGAACGTTATCCATTATTAAACCGGACGCAGTTGCAAAAAATGTAATTGGAGAAATTTATTCTCGGTTTGAATCAAATGGTTTGAAGATTATCGCAGCTCGCATGTTGCATTTGTCAAAGTCAGAAGCTGAACAATTCTACGCAATACATCGTGAACGTCCTTTTTTCAATGACTTAGTCAAATTTATGACATCCGGCCCCGTAATGGTACAGGTATTGGAAGGAGAGGAAGCTATTAAAAAGAATCGCGATCTGATGGGGGCGACAGATCCTAAAAAAGCAGAAAAAGGAACAATTCGAGCGGATTTTGCTGATAATATCGATGCCAACGCGGTTCATGGTTCGGATGCCCCTGAAACTGCGAGTGCCGAAATTGCATGTTTTTTTCCAACGTTGAATATTTATTCACGTTAGTATCTAGCGGCTATCCAAGCGTGGCTACCAACCTGTTAAATTATGATGCTAAAAGTTTAGCTGATTTTTGTGTGGAAATTGGAGAAAAACCTTTTCGTTCAAAACAATTGTTGCGCTGGATTCATCAGTTTGGCATCAGCGAATTTGCCGAAATGAGCGATTTGGCAAAAGGTTTGCGCGAGAAACTGGCAACCCTAGCAGTTATTGAGTCTCCGCAAATCATTTCAGATTATGTGGCAATGGATGGAACCCGTAAGTGGCTACTATCAGTAGGCGCGGGGAATGGTATAGAAACTGTTTTTATTCCTGAAGCAAATCGCGGTACTTTGTGCGTGTCTAGTCAGGTGGGGTGTGCGTTAGCTTGCACTTTCTGTTCAACAGGTAAACAAGGATTCAATCGTAATTTGACGGTTGCTGAAATTATTGGGCAATTATGGCTTGCAAATAGGGCCTTGAGAGACAACCCAAAGGTAGTGACAACGGATTCAGACCGAGTAGTAAGTAACGTGGTGATGATGGGCATGGGCGAGCCATTGGCTAATTTTGATAATGTTGTGACTGCACTTGATTTGATGTTAGATGATCACGCCTATGGATTATCACGGCGCAGAGTTACGGTGAGTACTTCGGGATTGGTGCCTGCTTTGGATCGATTACGTGAGCGTTGTCCAGTTGCTTTGGCAGTTTCTCTTCATGCACCGAATGATGATTTGCGTGACCGATTAGTCCCTATCAATAAGAAATATCCGATTAAGGAATTGCTGGCGGCTTGTCAGCGTTACTTGTCGGTAGCGCCCAGAGATTTTATTACTTTTGAGTATGTAATGCTGGATGGCATCAATGATAGTGTCGTGCATGCACGGCAGTTAGTGAAACTGGTACAAGATATACCTTGTAAATTTAACTTGATTCCCTTTAATTCTTTTCCGGGGTCGGGTTTGAAGCGCTCTTCATCAGAGGCTATCGCTGTTTTTCGTGAGCAATTGATGCAGGCTGGGTATGTGGTAACCATCAGAAAAACCCGTGGTGATGATATTGCAGCTGCTTGTGGTCAATTAGCGGGTCAAGTAAAAGATAAAACGCGTCGTTCAACGCGCGTAAGAGCTGAAATACTATAGTGAAAAAAATCCAGTTAGCTTTTTTCATCGTGTTACTACTATCGGGATTGAATGCCTGTGTGCAACAATCAACTAATGATGGTATGACAGATCAAGCCAGAGCAGAGCGGGCGCATCTCAGTGCTAAAATTCACACGGAACTTGCAGCAGAATATTTCAATCGAGGCCAATTTGATGTGGCTTTAGAAGAGATTGCGGAAGCATTCAATGCTCAATCCAATTATGCACCTGCGTATAACGTATTGGGTTTGGTGTACATGACGCTCAATGAAAATGATAAGGCATTGCAAAACTTCGAGCGAGCGATTCAAATAGCTCCTAAAAATTCTGAAATAAATAATAATTATGGATGGTTTTTGTGCCAACGACTTCCCCAACGTATGGACCAAGCGATTGCCCATTTTATGGCAGCTACCACAGATCCACTCTATGCAACACCAGAAATGGCATTTGCAAATGCAGGTCTTTGTGAGATTAAACGTAAAAATTACGATGCAGCAGAAGTTTTTCTTCAAAAAGCTTTGTTAATTCAATCTAAATATTCTCCAGCAGTGATAGGAATAATTGATATAGATTTCCAACGCGGTAATTTAGAGGGTGCGAAATCTAAGCTTACCGATTTTTTACAGAATAATGCTTCAACACCTGAAAGTTTATTATTAGCGATACAAATAGAGCAGGCAATGGGTGATCAGTTGACTGCTGATAGTTATATTTTTCAATTACAAAAGCATTTCCCAGATTCCAAAGAAGCAGTAGCTATTCGAGAAGGAAAAATCAGATAATGAATAATATAAATCAAAGTAGCAGTAATGATCAATTTTCGGGTGATGTGGCGGTTAATATTGATTTAAATGCAACGATGAGGAGTTATTTGCCTCAAGCACAACATGAAACTGAAGGGAATACACCGCACGATTCAACCATAAGCCAAGCTAATTTATTGCCTGCGGAAGAAAATTCAATATCTTTGGATACGAAGCAAATTAACGATTTGACCACAATTCCTAATAATAAAGACAACCATGATGTCGAATCTACCGAAATGGACCATCATGAAGAAATGCGCACTGAATTGGAGCCTCAATATGCTAACAAGGAGTTGGACAATATAAATTCTTCAAGTATCGTCCAAAGTGTTGGACACATATTACGCAAAGCAAGGACAGCTAGAGGCATGAGCATAGACGATGTGTCTCGGCAATTGCGTCTTTCAGTTCAGCAAGTTGAAGCAATTGAGAAAGAAGATTATGAAAAATTACCGGGACGTACATTCTTGCGTGGTTTTATTCGTAATTACGCCAATCTACTTCAGTTGAATTCTGTCCCATTATTACAGATGTTGCCTGAGTCCACTCCGGTAAAATCAACTTATGAACGTACTCCGCTTAGCAAGAAGCAAATATCATTTGTTTCAAACCGGCAAAATCCGGGGGGCAATCGTCTGATTATTATCATTGTTTTATTAGTCATTATCTTGGGTATTTATTATTTTTCTGACAGAGATTACTGGAATAAAAATTCAATTAATTCTGTAACTAGCGCGACTAATGTGACTACAGATAAGGCATCAGTTGAAATTCAATTGCCTTTGTCGTCGCCAATAAAAGATAACTTAAATACTCAATCCGGCAAGATACCAGAAATAAATACGCAAATAATTTTTGATAAAAACAGTATTGAGCCAAATACCAAAACTGAGTTATTGACAATCCCTATAGAAAATAAGTCTGATAGCCAAGAGATTCAGCAATCATCAGCTATGTTATCAAATGGTATGGGAAATCTGCATTTTAGATTTACTGCGGATTCATGGGTCAAAATAGTTGATGGTAACGATGTAACCATATTAGAACAGATTAGAAAAGGCGGTAGCGAGCAAACTATCACAGGTAAGAGACCATTGTCGATTGTGTTAGGCAATGTAGCAGGGGTTAATCTCACCTATAATGATACGGAAATTGATCTTTCTTCTTACAAAAAACAAGACGGTACCGCGCGTTTTACGCTCGAATGAAAATGTTTGTAATCTTTTGATCTCAATATATTAATTATGGCTGAAAATAGTTTTTCTATACATCGCCGACCGAGTATAGGCGTTCGGGTTGGAACGGTGATGGTGGGTGGCGGTGCACCGATTGTAGTGCAATCGATGACCAATACGGATACGGTGGATGAGATAGCGACTGCCGAGCAGGTTGCGCAATTAGCGCGCGCAGGATCCGAATTGGTTCGAATTACCGTCAATTCAATGGAAGCGGCAAGTGCCGTGGCAGGAATTCGTGCACGTCTGGATGATGTCGGCTGTCATGTGCCTTTGGTTGGGGATTTTCATTTCAATGGCCATAAGCTATTGACGAGTTATCCTGAATGTGCAAAAGCTTTAGCAAAATTTCGTATCAACCCGGGCAATGTCGGGCATGGTAAAAAGCGCGATGAGCAATTTACTACTCTGATTGAAACTGCTTGCAAATATGATAAACCGGTACGTATCGGTGTTAATTGGGGCAGTCTCGATCCGGAAATGCTGGCGCGCATCATGGACGAAAATGCAGCTTCCGATGATCCGCAAGATGCTAAATATGTCATGCGCGAGGCATTGATTACGTCTGCGCTGGAAAGTGCGGCCAAGGCTGAGGAAATTGGTCTTCAACGCAATAAAATTGTGTTGTCTTGCAAGGTAAGCGGTGTGCAAGACTTAATCATGGTCTATCGCGAATTGGCTTTACGTTGTGATTATGCTCTGCATCTGGGATTGACCGAAGCCGGTATGGGATCCAAAGGAATTGTCGCATCAACAGCGGCACTGGCAGTGCTTTTGCAGGAAGGTATAGGCGATACTATTCGTATTTCTCTGACGCCAGAGCCAGGCGGCACACGTTCACGAGAAGTCATTGTTGCGCAGGAAATTTTGCAGACAATGGGTTTACGCGCATTTGTTCCGCTAGTAGCGGCATGTCCCGGGTGTGGTCGTACTACCAGCACGTATTTCCAGGAATTGGCTGAAAACATTCAAGCGTATGTGCGTGATGAAATGATCGTATGGCGCGAGCAATATGAAGGCGTTGAAAACATGTCATTAGCAGTCATGGGGTGTGTGGTGAATGGCCCTGGTGAAAGCAAGCATGCCAATATCGGCATCAGCCTGCCAGGTTCGGGCGAGAATCCGGTGGCACCGGTGTTTGTCGATGGACAAAAGACAGTAACGTTAAAGGGTGACAATATCGCCCATGAATTTCGCCAGATCGTTGATAAGTACGTTAGCGAGAAATATCCGAGAAAAGCGGTCTGATGACTCATAGTATAAAAGCAATTCGCGGCATGAACGACATTCTGCCGAATGAATCTTATTTGTGGGTGCATTTTGAACAGATCATCCATCAATGGCTTGCTTCCTATGGTTATCGCAATATCCGTACACCGCTGGTAGAACAAACGGATTTGTTTGTTCGTTCGATTGGCGAAGTTACTGATATTGTTGAGAAAGAAATGTATACTTTCATTGATCATCTCAATAATGACAGTTTGACCTTGCGTCCGGAGGGTACTGCGTCGTGCGTGCGCGCTGCAATCGAACATAATTTATTATATGCTGGTCCACAAAGGCTATATTATGCGGGTCCGATGTTCAGGCATGAACGACCCCAAAAAGGACGTTATCGTCAGTTCCATCAAGTAGGTGTGGAAGCATTAGGCTACGCTGGACCAGACATTGATGCAGAATTGATTATCATGTGCTCACGGTTATGGGAGTTATTAGGTATATCCGGCCTTCGTCTGGAAATGAGCACACTTGGGGATAGCGAATCACGTACGCGACACCGCGCACGATTGATTAAGTACTTTGAATCGCATCACGATAAACTTGATGAAGATTCTTTGCGGCGCCTGCATACCAATCCATTGCGCATATTGGACAGTAAAAATCCTCAAATGCAGGGAATCATTGAAAATGCACCTAGACTCATTGATGATTTGGATGAAGAGTCTTGCTTTCATTTTGAATCTTTGCAGCATATTTTGCGTGGCCAAGGTATCGTTTTTGAGATTAATTTGCGTTTGGTAAGGGGGCTTGATTATTACAATCGTACGGTATTTGAATGGGTTACCGATAAATTAGGGGCTCAAGGAACAGTTTGTGCAGGAGGACGGTACGATGGTTTGGTTGAGCAGATAGGCGGGAAATCTGCCCCGGCATGCGGTTTTGCTATGGGAATTGAAAGATTACTTGCACTTATGCAAGGGAATGGCAAGGAAATAATGCAGCCTGTACCCGATATTTATATTGTTCATCAAGGCGAACAAGCAATGGATTATGCATGGAAATGTGCGGAGTTTCTTCGCTATGAAGGATTGAACGTCATATTGCACTGCGGTGGCGGCGGCTTTAAATCGCAGATGAAAAAAGCAGATGCAACGGGCGCTCGTTATGCATTGATAATTGGTGATGACGAAGTCAGTGCACAAGAAGTTACGCTCAAACCGTTACGGCAGCCAACTGAGCAAGCACGTGTGAAATTGGCTACAGTTGCTGAATTGGTTGATAAGTAATGCAGTCATTAATGTTTGAATGTTTAGTATTGCAAGTGGTTTATCATATTTATTGAGTTTTTTCGATCTACAATTTATTCAGGAACAGATAATGGCAACGTATAATCTCGAAGAACAGGAAAAAATTGATAGTATCAAGAATTGGTGGGACAGGTATGGCACCGCTATTAGTATCGTTTTAACAGCTTTTCTAGTGAGCGTTGGTGGTACACAACTGTGGAAATATTACCAACAGCAGCAAGCGAAGCAAGCAGCTGATTTGTATGCATTGTTGCAACAAGTTAGAGCATCCAATGAAGCGATTAAAATAAATGATGCGGCACAGCTAATTATCGAAGGTTATCCATCTACCGGATATGCACCGCGTGCTGCATTTATTGCGGCACAAGCGTATATCGAAGCGGGTAACAACAAACATGCCATACAGAATCTACAATGGGTAATCGATCATGCAAAAGAAACTGCGTTACACGATGTGGCGCGGCTTAGAATTGCCGGTATTTTATTGGATGAAGATAAATATGATGATGCATTGAGAACATTGAGTGTTCCACATGGTGAGACATTTGCGGGGCTATACTCAGATCGTAAAGGCGACATACTAGCAGCATCCAAGAAAATATCAGAAGCACGACTTAGTTACCAAGCTGCCATTGATAAGCTCAGCAAAAATAACAATTACTACAATATCGTACAGATGAAATTGGATGCATTAGGTGACTCAGAATAGCCATTGAAGTGATTATTCAGTTGAATTTTGCCAAATCCTGGCGGTTGTATTTATTTTTACAGGGTATCATTCTTTTGCTAGCGGGCTGCAGCAGTATGACCAATCCTTTTGATTTGCGTATCGTTGAATCAATGAGTACGGGCATATCTGATATTTTCGCAACGGAGGAGGTAATCGTTTATGAAAAGGAAGAGCTTGATGCGCTGAAGGCGGCCGATAAAATCCCCTTGAAATGGAAAGACAAGGTGAGTGAAAGTCAGTTAGCATCTTTTCTGCCTGTTTATGATAAAGGGGCGTTGTATGTCGCTGATGAAGAAGGAAAATTAACAAAATATGATGCTGCCACAGGTGAAAAAATATGGCAGATAAAAACCCAAGGTAAATTCTCGGCGGGAATCGGAGTAGGTGAGGGATTAATTCTAATAGGCACATACAAAGGTGAGGTGCTGGCTTATAATGAATCTGGACATATTGTATGGCAGGTGCTGGTAACCAGTGAGATTTTGAGTCCACCACAAGTACAAAATAATATTGTCGTGGTGCGTACTGTTGATGGCCGGATATTTGGGCTGGATGCGATTGACGGGTCACGAAAATGGATTTACCAGGGAACAACACCTTCACTGACTGTACGTAGTACTGCTGGTGTAACACTTGCGCATGGTGCAGTTTTTGCTGGTTTCCCAGGTGGAAAAATGATAGCGATGAGTTTGTTTAATGGTAATGTCGGTTGGGAAGCCGTTGTTTCTCAACCGCGGGGTGTGACTGAACTTGAACGCATAACGGATATCACAAGCGCCCCGGTAGTAAACAATCAATTTGTTTGTACAGTAGCTTATCAAGGTCGTGCGGCTTGCTTTGTTATTAATGATGGTTCTCAAATATGGTCTCGAGAGTCATCAAGTAGTGCTGGCTTGATAATGGATAAAGATTATCTTTATGTGACTGAAGAAAAAGGTGTTGTTGCTGCATACGATCTGGTCAGTGGTGCTACGATGTGGAAACAGAGTAAATTGGGAAGTAAAAAATTAACCCGTCCATTGATTCAAGGGCAATATGTCATCGTGGCGGATGATCAGGGTTTCGTCAATTTATTACGCAATTATGATGGCGTGTTAATTGCTCGCTCAGCTACTGACGGCAGCCTTATTAAAACTTTTCCTAGCGCATTGCCGGATGGATTTGCGGTACAGACTGCAAAGGGCGGTATTTTTGCGTTTGGTACTCAATTTTAGCGTTTTTATTAGTAATTTTTCTGAATCTGAATGTTTCATCGCTGTTCCAATGTGACTATCAGCTTTGTTTTCATTTCACGCTACGCGTGCAAGCATATATTTAGTAATACATAATGAAGCCCATACTTGTTTTGGTTGGTCGTCCGAATGTCGGAAAATCTACCTTATTCAACCGCTTAACGCGTAGCCGTGATGCGATCGTCGCTGATATCCCAGGTTTGACGCGGGATCGTCATTATGGTCAAGGCAGAGTAGGTGATAAGCCTTATTTAGTGATGGATACAGGTGGTTTTGAGCCCGTCATCAAAGAAGGTATTTTGCATGCCATGGCCAAGCAGACATTGCAGGCGGTAGATGAAGCCGACAAAGTGCTATTTATTGTCGATGGGCGCCAGGGCGTAACTGCGCACGACAAAATTATTGCTGAGCAATTACGTAAAAGCGGTCAGAAAATTTTACTTGTTGTCAATAAAACGGAAGGCATGGCGGCTGCTGTCGTCACGGCGGAGTTTTATGAATTGGGTTTGGGCGAGCCATGTGCAATTTCCGCTATGCACGGCGAACATGTCAAAGAACTCGCCGATTGGGCATTAGTGGATTTTCCTGACACGATTGAAGAATCGCCTGCAAGTAAGCATCCCAAAATTGCCATCGTCGGTCGTCCCAATGTTGGGAAATCAACGTTGATTAACACATTGCTTGGTGAAGAGCGGGTTATTGCATTTGATCAACCAGGTACTACGCGCGATAGCATATATATCGATTTCGAGTATAACGAAAAATTCTATACCTTGATCGATACGGCAGGTTTGCGGCGCCGTGGCAAGGTGTTTGAAACCATAGAAAAGTTTTCGGTTATTAAAACCCTGCAGGCGATTGAAGATGCAAATGTCGTGGTGTTGGTGTTGGATGCGCGCAATGAAATTTCCGATCAAGATGCTCATATTGCGGGATTTATCCTGGAAACAGGGCGCGCATTGGTGATTGCGGTGAACAAATGGGATGGACTGGATGAATATCAGCGTGATACCGTAAAACGCGAACTGAACCGTAAATTGGCATTTCTTGGTTTTGCCGAATTGCACTATATTTCGGCACTGCACGGTACTGGTCTGAAAAACCTATTGCCTTCTATTAATACAGCTTATGCCGCAGCAATGGCGGATTTGTCTACGCCTAAATTGACACGCACGTTGATTGCTGCAGTAGAAAAACATCCGCCCCCTCGTGGCGGTATGTCACGCCCGAAATTGCGCTACGCCCATCAAGGTGGCACTAATCCTCCGCTCATTATCATACACGGAAGTATGCTTGATCATGTATCGGAAACCTACCGGCGCTATCTCGAGAACACCTTCCGTAAAGCTTTCAAATTGGTTGGCACGCCATTACGCGTTGATTTTAAGGCTGGACATAATCCTTACGCCGATAAAAAGCCGGCACCACCGACTGACGCTGAACTTCGCCGTGCACATAACCGGCGGCGGCGCAATCGTAAAAAGTATGGTTAAGTAGCTTCTTAAGAAAATTTAAATGTTCATCGACGACTTTTTTGTTGATGTTATTGGCAAATTCCACTGTCAAAGGAGACATCAGTATCGTAGTGCGGTCTCGTTTGCTGAATGCGTTTATTTGTAGTGAGCATTTAATCTCAGTGTCGCAATAGTATTGAATGCAATGATTGATACTGTGCGTACAGACGAATGTCATCAAACCGGTTGTATTTGAATGACTTATCGTTGGTGCAACTGATTTATAAAAATGTGATTGCACATCAAGAGATAGCCGGTTAAAGGAAATCGCTCAGTGCCGGCACGCTGAATTACCCGATCGCTTCCATCCATGGTATCTGCCCTCAGTATATCTGACTGATAAAAAACTGTTTTAATTTAAATGGTTGTTGACTTGACGTGAACACATCAGCATTAAGAAAAGTACTGGTTATTGCAATTTCAGCTCCTTTCCAACGCTTGCTTGCCTGTGTATTCTATTTTTGTCGGTGGTAGGAAGGCTGTTGGTTTGTTGAGCAATATATTTAGTCACTTGCTAAATCACTGCGAATGGGTGTTTTTTTGTTGCTTATTAAGTTTATTTAATATTCAAAAAAATTAGACCAAACTATTCTTCATGGCAAGGTAAACTATACTGAATTACTTGGAAAATACGATATAGAAATTTAGAAACTGAGGAAATTTCCATTATGATACATCTACATGACAATGTTTTGCCTGCAGGTACTCAAATTGGTGTTTATGAAATTAAGGATGTTATAAATATTGGCACCTTTGATATTACCTATCGTGCCTGGAATCATCATTTGAAAGAAGCGGTAAAAATACAAGAGTATTTTCCTTATGCTTGTGCCAAGCGTGCAAACAATGGCCTTGGCACTGAACTGAAATCCGAAAGTGATAAGGAAAATTTTGAGTATGGTTTAAAGATATTTCTGGATCAGGCTGAAGCTCTCATGCAAATCGAACATCCCAATATTGTTGCAACTGAGAACGTCTTGCAGTTTAATGGTACAGCTTATCTGGTTATGGCTAGACAAAAAGGGGTATCGTTATCTAAGCTGGTCGAATCCCAAACTGTATTACCTGAAACTGAATTAAGATTCATTTTGATATCGATTCTGGCAGCTTTGCAGGAAATCCACGCACATAAAATAATACATGGAGGCATTCAGCCGGGGGCTATAGTATTAGGCAAAGACGGTGAACCACAATTGACTGATTTTTCCGCGGCACGACTGGCAGTTGCCGCACGCAATGATCAGCTCGCTGAAACTCTTGCTACGGGCTATGCGCCGGTTGAGCAATATGAGTTCGAAAATGCCAATGGACCTGCAACTGATTTTTATTCATTGGGTGCAACGATCTATTACTGTATGACGCATCAGCAGCCTGTTGCTGCACGGCCGCGGAAAATGGCTTTAGACAAAGGTGAATCCGATCCGATGGGTTTACTGTCTACAGCTTCAAAAACCACCTATAGCGCAGAATTGCTGCAAGCAGTTAATTGGATGCTGCAACCTGAGTACCGTCAACGGCCGCAGTCGGCACTTGAGTTGTTAACGTTGTTAGAATCAGGGCATAGCGATGATCAGTCTGAATCTTTTGCTTCCAAACAAGCAGCTACGGAAACGGGTAGTCACCGTAAGTACTTATTAGTGGCTGGTGTCATAGCAGGGATAATTGCGTTAGGTGCTGTTATGCTACGTTTCGACGATAAGGCCGTTGAAGTGTTAGTCGATAAATCCGATATGGCAGTGGCGCCATCTATACCTGAGCAAACTATAGCGACATCTAAATCAACACAAACACAAACACAAACACAAACACAAACACAAACACAAACAGCTGCAGTGGTCAGTATTGATTCGGATGCGGAATCAGTTTCAGAAGAAATGACCGGAGCTAGGCAAGAATCGATGAATGACGCTGCAAAACAACTGGCGGAAAATGAACGTAGTGTGGAAAATTCGCCGCTTGTTGCCACAATAGTACCTGAGATCAATCAGCAAGCAATTATTGATCAATCATTGTCGCAGCCCGAACAATCGAATAATCAAGCAGAAAGAGTTGATGCTGAATTTAACAAAAAATATCTGTCTGCTGCTGCAAGAGCCCTAAAAGCAGAACGTCTTACCACCCCAATGAGAGATAATGCGCATAAATATTACCGGGCTGTGCTTGCTGTTGATTCGGATAATGAGGAAGCACTGGCAGGTTTACAGAAAATAGTCGACCGGTATATTCAGTTTATAGACAAAGCAAAAGCTGCAGGTAAGCTCAACGAAGCCAACCTGTATCTGCACAGAGCTGAATCGGTGTTGCCCGGTGACCCTGAATTACAGAATATACGCGCTGAGCTACTGGCTATTACCACGACGAGCGAGTAATAATTTTTACCCTCGCACTGAGAACTGCTCTCTTTGTTGGCGATTCATTACGTGATAAAAGTGCGGCGATTGAATGGATGCAGCTTTATGTATTGATTTAAGATATTTTATTGCTGTAAGGCTTTAAGTAATAATTCAGCGACTGCACCACCAGATGCCGGATTTTGTCCTGTGATTAATCTATTATCCGCTACAGCAAATACTGACCAGGGTTTGGCGGCTTTTTGGTAAAGTGCCCCACGATTGATCAATTCGGTTTCTGTCAGGAATGGTACGTATTGGTCGAGTTTGGCAAGTTGTTCCTCTTCGTTTGAAAATCCTGTGAGTTTTTTACCTTTGATCAGCAGAGTACCGTTGGATAATCGTATATTGAGGAGGCCCGCGGCGCCATGGCATACTGATGATACATAACCGCCATTTTCATATATTTTTCGACTAATTGCTTGTAGTGCTTCGTTATCTGGGAAATCCCAGATAACGCCATGACCACCTGTGAAGTAAATAGCTGCGTAGTCATCGGGATTGATTTGACTAGGTTTTAATGTAGAACCCAGACTATTCATGAATTCTTTTTTTTGATACCAAACCCAATCGATTTCATCTGCCATGGCGAGACTATGAGGATCAATAGGTGTGTAGCCGCCTTTTGGGCTGACATAGTCTATTTGATAACCGGCATCTTCCATTTTTTCAACAAAATGAACGGCTTCTCCAAGCCACAAACCGGTTGCACGATTCATGTCTGGATATTTCTCAACACTGGTTAGTACCACAAGAATTTTTTTATTGATCATCGGATTGTTCTGCCAATTGATGGTTAATCAGCAAAGTTTACTGGAAAATGCTTAAATCTGGTAAATGGTTAAGAAGCGTGGTGGCACAGTTTTAAATAAACGCTAAGCCTGTTTGTATAAGTCCAACCAAGTCGATGTTGTCGGCATTGTAGTCACTATCGGCGGCAGCAACGGCTAAAGCACCCATCGAAATTTGACCGCTATCCAGCATTTTTATGTAAGGCGCTTTTTCAGATTTTGAAGGTAGAGATCCAAATAGATTGTTCCATAATAAGGTTACAATTTCATCTGAAGTTTTTAGCCCTTTTGCGTTGATCGCCAATTCTCCTAATTGTTCATAATTTAAACCCTTATCAGCTTCAGTTAAGCCTATGCCGACATATTCCTGGTTAGTGATGGCAGAGGCGCCGAATACAGCACCCAATAATTTGGCAACCTCACCAGCATGACCGTCCAAGTCTAAAGCTATTCCAATATCATCAAATTTCAGGCGCTCAACAGCTATTAATATGTCTCGATTGTTAGTATTGGCGTTATCGGTGACAGTGTAGCCGTTGGTTATTTTGTTGAGTGTAAATTGATTGTGGCTAGTTCTCGACAAAACCGTGTCGATACCTGACCCACCATCTAACGTATTACTATTGTCATTGCCAATCAGTATATCGTTACCCTGACCTGCAGTGGCATTTTCTATAGTAACGCCTCCAGCGATCCATATATTGGGAATGGGCAAGCCAAGATTGACGCCATTGGATTGAACATATACGGGTTGGCCAATATACGATCCATTCTTGGCATTTAAATCAATGCTCGTTGGAGTCATGCCTGTGTACTGGATGGCATCAGTTCCACCGGCATCCCAAATAGTTTCATGATAGATGTTTCCATCATTATAAGAATAAATATCGTTATTCGACTGGTCATTGTTGTTGGCGCCATAGAGATATTGAATGGCCGCGATATCGAGTACCATCGGTGTGGTGGGGTGAAAGGAAAATTCATTGCCTTCATCACCTTGCAAGTTTGCATAGGTATAGCTCATGATGGTATGCAATTTATTATCCAGATCGGCTGGGAGTGTCGCAACAGATGGCTTGTCATCAGCATCAAGAAAGGGGTGTTTGAGGCCTATGGCATGACCAATTTCATGCAAAATCGATTGAAAGGAAATCGTGCCAGGATCCCAATCCTGGAAATTTAGAATACCTAGGGTGTTAATCCAAATATCGCCCGCACGGACACTGACACCAGGCAGATAAGACCAAGCTAATACGAGTTCATCCTGATCTTCACTGTACGCTACACGGATATCGCCGACTTCATCGGTGGTTTCAGAAAGCTTTATAAAATTAATATTAGCAACATTAGTCCATTTTTGCAGCGCCAGTTCGACATTGATTTGATCTTTTGCCGTCAGTGGCTGAGCTGCTTTGTTCCAAGGCTCACCATCACCAAATTGGGGGCCATAACCTGAACTTGGTAGCGTTGACCATAGGAGGGGGCTATTGCTTGTTGGAAAACTGTAGGAAATGGTTGGGTTCGTCCAACGTAAGTTACTTAATAATGAGTCAATTGTATTGACATTGGCAGATTGAATATCGGTAACGTTGCTTGACACGAACGGGGTAGTCATTGATTTTCTAAGAATCTGTAAATAGGCATGATGTGGAATAGTTTTTACCGCAATCTATTGATGTTTTTAACACGATTTCATACTCCCTGATTTCGAGGGTAACGGCATTCTAATGAAAACTATCCACTTTTGTTTCGAGATACTTGAGCAGACGGATTCTTATTACACATCTTCAGTCCTTCGATTAAATGTTTTTTAATTTTTATAGATTCATTTAAATTGCAGGTAATTGTTAGAAATATTCTTACAAGTCAATCCGAGGGGTACAGGCAAAATGCGTGTGCTTAGTAAAACAATAGATCGAAAAAATTTGCTGATTAGATCGTCACAGCAAAAGAAATTTCTTTTAAGCTTGAGTCATGATTGGCACTAGGCTTCAATACTTAATACTCGGCGGATTTCATCGGTCTTAAATCCTAACGCCATTGGGCGACGTATATTGGGTAATGCAACTACATCGTATAATTCTTCAACTACACCTTCCATGCGTAACCAATGGACAATGTCTCCGCTGCGCAAATCGATGATTTGTATCCCACAACGTGCTTCAGCATTTCGTGATTTAAGATTATCATCTAACGTTAAACCGCTAAACGTTTTATTATGGCGTGGTTTTGACAACCCAACTAAAGCAAAATGGCCATGGAAGCTTAAGCCTCGCATATAACCGGGACAAAAACACAGCGATTCAAAACGCCCTGTGGTGAGATCGACATAACCAAAATCTCCTGTGCCAGAATTGAGCACCCACAAGCGGTCGTTGTGCCAGCGCGGTGAATGAGGCATAGATAATCCGGTACACACAATTTCATTAGTGCTGACATCAATGACAATTCCACCCTGAGTACGATGTTCGCGCCATCCATCGGCGACGTCGGATTGGCTGACTGCTGTCATAAAGGCGGGTTGACCCTCTCTCATTGCCAAGCCATTGAGGTGGCAGCGATCTTCCGCTGCGAGTTTGCTAATAAAGGGGGGGTGCCAAAGTGGTTTAAAACTATGCGTGTCACTGAGAGTCGATAAACAACTGAACAAAGTATTAACAAATACCAACTGACCGTTACGATCCACGGCCATATCGTGAATATCGAGATCGCCGGTGGTGTAACCTATCTGCGGTACATATAGACGATCGTAACCATCCTGCTGTTGTCCTGGTTCAAATACGTTTTCAAAGCGCCATATCTGATACAAACTGCTCATGTACAAGCCCGTTGATGTCGCACACAAACCCATGCAACGATTAAAACTGCGTTCGAATACTGAAAGGGTGTTATCAGGCTTTAAGCCAATAAAGTATAACTTGCCAATTTGGTATGTTGTTAATGCAACTGAAAGATTTTGTTCAGCCAGCCATGAGAGCATTTGCCGGGAAGTGTTGATTTCAAGGACTGGTGTTGTAGCTGTCTCGGTAGTAACCATATTAGAAATTATACGTAAAGAAAAAGTACTGGCTTATACATACGATCAATTATCAGAGGGATTCCAACAAACGTCAATGCACTGCGTTGCTATTTCTTTTCGAACGGTCAAATGTTAGGTTGCTCTTTATAGCAAGATCGACTGGGCCGATATGGGATTTATGCTGCTGAGTATAGAGGCTTTTATAAGAAGAATATTTCTCTGAATGCTTAATTCATTGTTTTTTTATAGACTAAGATTTTTAGAAAACAGAATCTTGCAAAGATATCGGACAATCTATAACAGTTTTATAAAATTTGACCAAAGATTCAACCACGGTTCAATTTTACCGTAAATTAATCGATGGATAACGTGAACCATATTTATTGTCATATGCCATTTATACAATAAATATTCTTCAATGTTAATTGAAAGGTTCTGAATCAAACAGGTGAATACTAAAAGATATCTTGTTATATCTTAAAGAATATAAGCTTGGTTTAGAAAGACACATTCAATTAATAAGATATTGAAAAAGTCTATTAAAATTTGATATAAATTTCTATAACTTATAAGCAACTTAATTCTGTGCTTGGAACTGGATTGTCATTCACTACATAATTTTTGCTTGCGTATGAATAATATTCAACAACTGGTTTTGCCAACTACAATTCCCGATGGGGTCGAAGCTTGGCTGCTTAAGTTAGATTTGCAGTTACCAATGTCAAATTCAGATTTTTTGTTATTAAGTGAGGTTGAACGAGTTCGTGCAATGAGTCTGCAGACTCATGCGGATCAGGTACGTTCAGTTGCAACACGTGCGGCTTTACGAAGATTAATTGCTACAAAAGTTGAGGCATCTGCAAATGAACTTCGATTTATCACAAATCAATATGGAAAACCTTATTTACAGGGTAACTTCAGTCTTGATTTTAATGTTTCACACGCAGGTCAGTATGCGCTTATTGCAATCTCAACTACTGCACAAGTAGGAGTGGATATCGAAAACTATGGGCGTCAGATGGATGTGTCTGCTCTGGCTGAATATGTTTTTACTCATATAGAGCGGCAATCCGGATCATTATCAAATGGGGATTTTATTAAACACTGGGTAGCAAAGGAATCTGCGTTAAAAGCTGTAGGTAGAGGAATTTCTGAACATTTACAAACGATTTCGATATTACCATCAAGTGGCAATACGGATTATCGTATCGAAAGCGATAGCCAGGATTGGTTGGATATTAAGGTCTGGTCAATTCAAGCACCAAATTGCTATGCAGCTGCGCTTGCAGTAAAGTCTATTAAGCCCTTCAGTATGGTGGCATAGACGCGGAATATATAGTTATTCGTGGCGCTTAGTTAAAAAACTTCTTAACGGATGATGCATTACATTATGACGGCAATAAGTATAACAAGCGAGTGTAAAAAGTTATCCAACGTGGTTGTTATATCCTCCCATTAACATCTGTATCTGTAATACGCGTTATCTATCGGCCTAGAATCACGCGTATTACAATTTAAGAAAAAACTTTTTAATCAGAAAAACCGATTTTTTTTGTGCGATTAATACGAAACAGCAGGTCCTTCAACCCAGTAGCAATCTGAAATAAGACACATACCGCCTAAGCCTTTCATTGCTGGTCTTAATTCGTTAAGAACCTTCTGTGCTTGATCATCCTTACAGGCAAGAACAACAACAACATTTTCTTGTTCCATCAAAACATCATCGGGATTACGCGCTCCCCTTGAACCATAACCACCAGCATTTTTAATTACGGTATAGCCACGTACAGAACATTTTTCTAGCATATCCATCAATTGTTCGAGTTGCTCTATACCAATAACAATCTCGAATCGTTTCATGGCAATTGTATTATTCATATTAGTTTTCCTTTCGTATTATTAAACAGTTAATTGTTGAACCCGTTGGCAATCCGAGATAATACACATTCCGCTTAGAGTTTTCCTCGCGGGTATAATTTCACTCAGTAATTTATGGACGTGATCTTCTTTGCAAGCAAGAATAACCAAAATGTTTTCCTCTGTGATAAGAACATCATCGGGATTTCGTACGCCTCGTGATCCATATCCGCCTATATTCTTGATAAGCGTGTAGTCTCGAACCCCGCATCTTTTTAACAACTCCATTAATTGATCGAGTTGTTCGACACCAACCACAATTTCAAATCGCTTCATTCCAATTATGTCATTCATAAGCTTTGCCAAAGGGTTTGTAAATTATTCAATAAGCTTTATTGTTTTTAAATTTTTAAACTGCAATGCCATGAAACCAATGAGCCATTTCCCAATAAATTGGTACCCCTATGAATATGTTAAAGGGGAAGGTTACACCTAGAGAGGCTCCAATTGAAACTGCCGGATCAGCATCGGGTACGGCAATACGCATAGCTGCAGGAGCAGCGATATACGAACAGCTTGCATATAGCACAGCCAGCAACGTTGTGCCACCTTCCGACAAGCCAAATATCCAACCTAAGTAGGCGCCAAACAATCCAGCCGTTAGTGGAAAGAGAATACCAAAACTAATTATGAATACACCTTTTTGCATAACTGCTTTCAATCTTGACGCTGCCAACAAGCCCATTTCCAGCAGGAAGAAAGCCAGTACACCCATAAACAAATCCATGAACATTTTATCCAGCGGTGACACCAAATCCATCACACCAGCGTAATAACCAATAATTACACCCGCAACTAACAAATAAAGGCTTGTGCCAGTCAAAATTTCATGCATCAATTTGCCCCATTGGGTTTTTTCGCCGCCCGCGCCAGCGCGCGCCAGGATTGTACCGGTTACCAATGCAGGTATTTCCATCAGCGCCATAATCAACACCATATAACCTTCCGAAGTCTCTCCCTTTGCAGACAGAAAGGCCACCCCCACTGCAAAAGTCACCGCGCTTACCGAGCCATAGTGCGCAGAAATAGCACCCGCATCGGCCTGAGTGAATTTACCAATGAACCGTAAAATTGGGTAAGCTGTCAGCGGAATTAATGCTGCTAGGACGACCATAGAGAGAGCAATGGGCAGTACTTCCATAATCTCGTACTTGGCCATCGATACACCACCTTTAAAACCAATGGCTATCAACAGAAAAAGACTTAAACTTTTATATAAAGCTTCGGGTATTTTAAGGTCAGATTTTATTACACCTGCCAAAACTCCGAATACAAAAAACAATACAACTGGTTGTATGGTTGCCATGCAAAACTCCCTCTTACTTAGTTATTTTATAATTGATTTATTAACATTCTTACCACGGTATATCCTCAGGGTTTCATAAACTCAGAACACAAATAATCTCAATATCCAATAAAAAAGAAATCGGATCAGTTTGTTAACTAAAATTCCAGAAACGCAATAATCTATACGAAGTACGCGATGATAAGAAATACTTTTCTTAGATCTGAAAATCCGTGATTTAACTGCCCCTCACAACGAAACGTTAACACAAGAAATGTGAATAATTCGTGAAGTGAAAATTCAGCGCTATCCCTTAAAATTTTCAGGGAAAGTAATATGAAACGTGGTGCCTTTGCCAGGAGTACTATCGACTTCGATAAGCCAATCATAGTAATTGCAGATACGCTTGACGATAGCAAGTCCAATGCCTAGACCTTCGCCTTGTGTAGAGCCGCGGAAAAAACGCTCATACAACAGAGGCAAATAAGCGGGTTCGATACCTATACCAGAATCGGAAATTGATAGTCGCCGATGGTAGAATTCAACTCGGATAAATCCCTGTTCGGTATATTGCACAGCATTTCTAAGTAAGTTCATCAAGGCGGTATACAGGGCTTGACGATTGAGTGTAACCGTAATGGAAGGTGCGATGTTGACTTCAAAATTCAGTCGTTTGCGGTAAATTTCTGTACAGATGGGTTCTACTGCATCAAAAACACATTCGGCAATGGCCACAGGTTCAGCAACTCCCAACGATTGTTCACGCGCAAGGAATAACAAGGCTTGTAATTGCTCGCCCATGCGGGTAGCTGCAGACTCGACCATTTTTATACGATGATAAGCCCGGGTTGGTAAATCGGGTATCGCAGTCAACAATTCGCAACTGGTCAAAATTGTTGTAATTGGCGTTCTGAGCTCATGGCTGATATTGGCTGTAAATTCCTGTTCGCGTTGCAGCATGCGCCTAATACGGTTTTGATAATCATCCAGTGCTCGTGCAAGCTGAGCTACTTCTTCATCCATTTCGGGTTGTGTGAGTAATCCGACTTGAAGATCTCCAGGAGCCAGCAAGCTTACACGATCAGCGAGATCAGTCACTTGTTTGACAAGAATTCCTGCGAGTAAATACCCGACAATAAATGCGATGGCCACGACCACTACCCAGGATAATAGAATAAGTAATCTGAGCTTACTTAAACGCTGTTGATGAAGTGTGATTCGATAAGCGACCAGGAATTTCACTTCATCTATCGTGCGCACCAATACATGAAAATCCTCTATGCCATAGTAAGTACGATGATAACCACTATTCATTCCGCGTAAATAAGCGGGAATCTGTAATTCATCATCGATATTATGAATGACATAGCTTTTAAGGTGCGAACCCACCTGAGAAATGAAATCAGAGTGTTTTTGATAGCGTTGAACAAGGTGATCCATTTCCATTTCTATCACCTGTTCGATATGTGCTTCCTCGATGTTATCTGAAGCGAAATAGAGAATAATGCACAGTGTCCCGACAATAAAAATGCTGAAAGTTGCAAGTGCTACTGCAACGCGGTAGCGCAGGCTATGTTCAATCGGAAACTTGAGCACGAGTAGTCAAACAATAACCAAGACCATGGACTGTTTCGATGGGGTCATAACCTCCTGCTTTCATGAGTGCCCGACGCAAAATATGCATATGACTGCGCAATGTATCGCTGGTCTCCTGAACATCTTCCCAGGCTTCCAATTCGAGTTCTTCACGACTGAATACCCGGCCTGGCTCACTCATCATGAGCGCTAATAAACGTATGCACTTAGGAGGAAGTTTAACGTTTTGATTTTCGAAACGAATAGAAAGGGTTTTGGGATCGAAAGAAAGTTTGTCAAATTCTAGCTTACGATTAGCAACTTTACCGACATGTCTTTTATGCATTGCCAGCAGGCGGGCTTCGACTTCTTTTAAAGCAAATGGCTTAATGAGATAGTCATCTGCACCATATTCGAAACCTGTCAATTTGTCCTCTAACGTATCGCGTGCTGTCAACATCAGAATTGGTGTGTCAATTTGCGATTCTTGCCGTAATTTCCGGCATAGCGTCATGCCATTCATTCCCGGCAAGCCTAGATCAAGTAAAATTGCATCAAATCGTTGGGTTACAGCCAGATGGAGTCCAGCAATACCATTTGCTGCTGCGTCAACACTATGTCCTCGGGATTCTAGAAAATCATAAAGATTGGCAGCGATCGCAAGGTCATCTTCTATAATTAATATATGCATATCACTTACCTGCAAATTAAAGTTTTTTAAGTACTCCTCGAATGGAATTCACGGCTTAAGGTGTGTACGGCTTCAACTAAAGCCGCTGCATTTTCAGGTGGAGTAAACTGCGAAATACCATGCCCTAGATTAAATACATGACCACTACCATTGCCGTAGCTAGTAAGAATCTTTTTTACCTCGGCAGTGATTACTTCAGGTGATGCGAAAAGTACCGATGGGTCAAGATTACCTTGTAAAGCAACTTTCGTTCCTACACGTTGACGTGCCTCGCCAATATCGATTGTCCAATCCAATCCAACAGCATTACAACCAATATCAGCAATAGCTTCCAGCCATAAACCGCCACCTTTGGTAAAAACTATACTGGGAATTGGCATTCCATCATGCTCACGTTTTAAGCCAGCAATAATTTGTTGCATGTATTGTAATGAAAATTCCCGATAGGCAGCATGTGATAAAGCGCCTCCCCATGTGTCAAAAATCATCACAATCTGAGCACCAGATTCTATTTGGGAATTAAGATAAGTTGTTACTGCTTTTGCATTGATATCAAGAATATGATGCAATAGTTCAGGACGCTGATAAAGCATTGTTTTGATTTCACGAAATTCGGTACCGCCCCGACCTTCAACCATATAACAGGCAAGTGTAAAAGGACTGCCCGAAAAACCAATCAAGGGCACACGACTATCCAGAGCCTTGCGGATTTCGGAGACTGCATCCATTACATAGCGCAATTGTGTATCAGGATCAGGAATCGTTAGCGCATGAATATCGTTTTCAGTGCGCAAAGGGCGTTCAAACATTGGTCCTTCACCTTGTGAAAAATACAACCCTAAGCCCATGGCATCGGGAATTGTTAGGATGTCAGAAAATAGAATTGCAGCATCTAGTGGAAATCGTGCCAGTGGTTGTAATGTTACTTCAGTGGCAAAAGCCGGACTCTTGCATAGCGACAGGAAATCTCCGGCACGCGCCCGTGTGGCGTTGTATTCTGCTAAGTATCTACCGGCTTGACGCATCAACCATACGGGTGTGTATTCAACCGGTTGTTTCAGTAGTGCGCGCAGTAACGTATCGTTTTTAAGTATTGTCATCAAAAAGCCTCTGTCTTATTGTTTTTTTAAAAGGCTACTCTCCAATTTAAGCCCATTTAACTTTGTTCTATATTACCAGCGAATAGCTATTACGTACATTGTCGGCTTTGTATAAGAAAGTTTCTTTGATTAAATAAGCTTGATTCAGATTGATCATCCATTTAATTTTCTGCAATTGTAAATAAACGTTGATATTCTTTGATGGCATACCGGTCTGTCATACCTGCAATATAATCTGCAATGACTTGATGGCCTTCGTGTTCAAATTTTTTCTGATACTCGGTTGGCAGTAATCGTATTTCTGAACTGAAAGCTGTGAACAATCTTTCTATGATGTGGCTTGCTTTGTTGTTCATTCGCACGACACGAAAATGCCGATAAAGGTTGTTATATAAAAAACTCTTTAATTGTTGTTGCTCTTTTTTAATTTTCTCACTAAAACCGATGAGTGGTGGTGATTCGTGGACCGCAACCAAACTATCCACATGAGCGTTTTCGACGTTAATAATGCTTTGCTGGATTAAGTCAGTTACTAAGGTATTAATCATGCCGCGAATTGTTTCGTAAACCATACGACGTTCTGCGATTGCTGGATATTTTCTTTTTACTTGCAGCAAATGGCGTGAAAAAATAGAGACTTCTTGCAATTGATCCAGTGTAATCAAACCTGAACGTAATCCGTCATCTACATCATGGTTGTTATAGGCGATTTCATCCGAGAAATTTGCCAATTGCGCTTCTAAAGAAGGACTTTTGTTTTGTACAAACCGAATGCCAAGCTCACCCAGTTTTTCGACATTTTTTTTGGCAATATGCTTAAGTATACCCTCGCGCGTTTCATAACAAAGATTAAGGCCGTTAAAAGCCGCATATCGTTCTTCCAGAACATCAACAACCCTTAAGGATTGGAGATTATGTTCAAAACCACCGTAATCTCTCATGCAATGATTCAATGCATTTTGACCGGCGTGCCCAAAAGGAGTGTGCCCCAAGTCATGCGCCAATGAAATTGTCTCAACCAGATCTTCATTGAGATGCAAGTTTCTTGCAATGGAGCGGCCTATTTGCGCGACCTCCAAGCTGTGTGTCAGACGCGTGCGAAACAAATCACCAACGTGATTGACAAAAACCTGGGTTTTGTATTCCAGCCGGCGGAAGGCAGAGGAATGTATGATTCGATCCCGGTCACGCTGAAAGTCACTTCGCCCTGTAGGAGGGGCTTCGTGCATTACACGTCCTCTGGAATTATCGGCCGATACTGCATATACCGCTAATTTAGTCATTGTTCATGCATGACAAAATTGTTTTACTCAGAAGCGCAGGTGGAATATCCGCTCGCATTACCGCTTCGCCAATCCGATTCAAGAGAATAAAACGCGTTTTTCCAGCCTCTACTTTTTTGTCCAGCGTCATCAATTGTAAATATTTTTCCACCGGCATCTTTGGAACCATGACAGGTAATTTTGCATGGATAAAAATTTTACGGATACGATGCACATCAGTTTCATTGATCAGCTTCATTTGCTGGGATAATTCGGCTGCTAGTACAGTACCTGCCGCAACTGCTTCGCCATGTAACCAGATACCATAGCCCATACCATTTTCAATCGCATGTCCAAATGTATGGCCGAGATTCAGCAAAGCTCGTATACCTTTCTCCTTTTCATCGGCAGCCACGATTTCAGCTTTGTTTTCACAACTGCGCTGAATGGCTTCATTCAACGTTACCGCATCACGAGCCAACAAGCGATGCATATTTTGTTCCAGCCAATCAAAAAAAGCAGGATCGCGAATGAGTCCGTACTTAATGATTTCGGCAAGACCGGCACACAATTCTCTATCGGGTAGCGTATTTAGAGTTGCGCTGTCGGCTAACACCATGCGGGGTTGATAAAAGGCACCAATCATATTTTTTCCTAGCGGATGATTGATACCGGTTTTACCGCCTACTGAGGAATCTACTTGCGCCAGCAGCGTTGTGGGTATTTGAATAAAGGGTACGCCACGTAAATAAGTGGCTGCTGCAAATCCGCTCATATCACCCACAACGCCGCCACCCAGGGCTAATATGGTGGTATTTCTTTCGCAATGATTTTTAAGCAATGCATCAAAAATGAGATTTAAAGTTTCCCAATTTTTATGCGCTTCACCATCTGGAATAATGATAGGCACAGACGTTACCGCGTGTTTCTCCAAAGCTTGGCGTAATTTTTCCAAATACAGCGGTGCAACGGTTGTATTGCTGACGATCGCTACTCTTTTTTGAGGTAAACACGATAAGATCAAATCAATTTGATCCAGGATTCCATAGCCGATATGTATCGGATAGCTGCGCTTGTCTGATGAAGTAGTGAAATCAACTGAAATGGTTTGCATGATATTTGAATGATTAGCGTGTTTGATGGAATCGGCATTAATCGAATTTAGCTTATTAATCAGTTTTTGTATCAATTGACGTACACCTTGCTTTCCGCTATCGATGATGATGTGGGCAGTTTCACGATAATAGGCATCACGTTGGATATAAAGCTCATTTAATCGGGCATATAAATTTTGTGATTTTAGTAATGGTCTGTTTTTATCGTGACGAGTGCGCCGATAAAGATCGCTGATCGAAGCACGCAAATAAATGACGATACCACTTTCTCTAAGTAGTTGACGATTTTCCTGACTCAAAACGGCCCCGCCACCGGTAGCCAGAACAATATTATTCTTTTTGACGAGTTCTATCAGTACCTCAGATTCGCGTTTACGAAAACCTGCTTCTCCTTCGATCTCAAAAATTACCGGAATCTTGACTCCTGTGCGTTCCTGAATTTCATGATCGGAATCGACAAATTCCTTAGCTAACATTTGTGCCAAGCTTTTGCCAATGGTTGTTTTTCCTGCCCCCATCATACCTACCAAAATGATGTTGGTATTTCCTAGTTTTTCCTGGACGGGCTGAAGTACTTTCGTTTTACTTAAATTCATAAGCGTAATTGTAGCCGAATTCTTTCACTGATTAACGGATTAAGCCTCGAGTATTAGCTGATTTAATGCGCTATTAGCCGCTCAAGGCGGCGATAGGGTTGACTGTGCAGAAGCTTACTTATTCCGGGTTAAGAATGAAGCGTGTTTTTTGACGAACCAGGAGAAAAACAAGGGTACAAAAATTGTTGCAATTGCCGTTGCCATGATCATACCGCCAAAAACACCCGTTCCCATTGATTGTCGAGCTGCGGAACCGGCGCCAGTGGCCAGTACCAGTGGAACAACACCTAAAATAAATGCCATCGAAGTCATCACGATAGGCCGGAAACGCAATTGCGCAGATTGAATGGCCGCTTGCGTAACTCCGACACCCTCTTTCATTTTTTGATTGGCAAATTCAACCAGCAAAATTGCATTCTTTGCAGTCAATCCAATGAGTGTCACCATACCAATTTGAAAATAAACATCATTGGGCATATCGCGTAGCAGAATTGCAATTAATGCGCCTAGCATTGCGAAAGGAATCGCCATAATAACTGCCAGTGGTAATGCCCAAGTTTCAAATTGTGCCGCCAGAATTAAAAAAACCATTACAACAGCCAGACTGAATGCAAAAATCGCCGCTGAACCCATTTTCTTTTCTTGGTATGCAGTACCAGTCCAAGCAATTTGATAGCCTTCCGGTAACAATCTAGCTGCAATGCTTTCAACCAATGCAATGGCTTGCCCGGAACTGACACCGCTAGCACTGCTGCCAACGATTTTTGCCGACAACAAGCCATTGAATCTCTCCAATTGCTCAGCACCTACAATATGTTTTACCTTACTCAAAGCGGATAATGGGATCATTAAGCCGGACTCTGAGCGAATGTAAACTTTTCCCAAATCATCCGCCCTCATTCGATAGGCGGCGTCGGCTTGTAGCTGTACCCGATAAGTCCGGCCGAAACGGTTGAAATCATTAACATATAGCGATCCCATGGTGCTTTGCAATGTAGTGTAAATATCAGCAATAGCAACCCCTTGAGAAATGGCTTTTGCTTCATCAACTTCAACGAAATATTGTGGCACTGATGAACGCAAGAAAGTGTTTACTGTAGCCAATTGAGATTCTTGCTTCAGGGCTTGCATAAACTCATTAACCACACTTGTTAATTGTGCTGCATCTGGATTTGTACGGCTTTGTATATAAAATTCAAAACCACCCGTATTGCCTAGGCCGCGTATTGCCGGGGGATTGAATGCAATGGCCAGGCCATCCGGTTGCTGTGCACCGACCATAACTACCTGATTTACAATGTCGCTAGCCGTTATAGTGCGTTCTGACCAGTCTTTCATGCGGATAAACATGGTTGAAACATTCGTTTTATTGCCGCCGCCAATGAAATCCAATCCATTGACAGCGAATTGATAAATGACTGCGGGTTCTTTGGCGATTTCAGTATTGATTGCATTGGCGGTTTTGGTAGTTCTTGACAGTGTCGCGCCATCGGGCAATACAATTGCTGCAATAACATAGCCTTGATCTTCGGGGGGAACGAAACTGTCAGGAATATTTCTTATCAGATAAGTCAGCGCAATAATGATTACTGCAAAGATCAGTGCGCTTTTGAGTGCGTGGCGTAAACTTACGTCGACCATAGCGACATATATTTTTCGCACGTATTCAAAGTAATGATTAAACCAATTGAAGAAAATGGAATGCTGATGTGTGGATCTAAGCAAAGTTGCGCAAAGTGTGGGTGTCAGTGTTAAAGCAACAATGCCGGAAATAACACCAGCGACAGCTACTGTCACCGCAAACTGCTGATAGAGCTCACCGGCGATGCCGCCAAGAAATGCAACCGGTATAAAAACTGCAGCCAGCACCATGGTCATGGCTACCACGGCGCTGGATACCTGCTGCATTGCTTTGATAGCGGCATGCATAGGTGATAGTTTTTCCTGCGACATCAGCCGTTCGATATTCTCAAGTACTACAATCGCATCATCAACGACTATGCCAATCGAGAGCACCATGGCAAATAGTGTTAAGGTATTAATCGAATACCCCAATATCCATAGACCGGCGAAGGTGCCAATCAGCGAAATCGGTATAGCTATGATGGGGATTAGCGTAGCACGCCAACTCTGTAAAAACAGATAAACCACCAAAACAACGAGAAGCATGGCTTCTCCCAAGGTTTTGACAACTTCCCAGATTGATGCTTTGACGAATAAACTGGTATCGTAAGAAATGAAGTATTGCATCCCTTCAGGAAAATAATGCTTCAATTCATTCATTTTGGTTTTAACTGCTGCGGCCGTTTCGAGGGCATTGGCGCCGCTACGCAAGAAAATGCCGATTCCCAAGCCGGGTTCGCCGTTCAATAGCGTATGGGTTGAATAATCTTGCGCGCCAAGTTCAATGCGTGCGACATCTTTGAGATAGAGGACGCCACGTGATGCTTCGGAACGCAAAATAATATTTTCGAATTGTTCGGGTTCCAGTAGCCGGCCTTTCGCGGTCACGGTATAGACCAATTGCTGATCGGCAAGTGCCGGCTCCTGTCCTATCTTTCCTACAGCTTGCTGGGCATTTTGGGCGCGGATAGCATTGGCAATATCAGTAGTCGTAATCCCTAATTGCGCCATGCGGTCAGGACGTAACCAAATCCTCATGGCGTAATCCTGTGCGCCAAAAATCCGCGCTTCGCCAACACCTGTTTCACGCCTTAAGTCATCCAGAATGCTGCTGGTAATAAAATTACTTAAAAACAGAGTGGTATGCTTGGGGTCTGTGGAGGTTATCGCAAAAACCAGCAACAGGTCATTGGAACGCTTTTGAACAGTGATGCCGGTACGTCTCACTTCGTCGGGTAAGCGTGCTAATGCGGTATTAACTTCATTACTCACATTGAAAGCGGCACGATCTATATCGGTTCCAATTTCGAACGTGACGGTAATGGTTAGCCTTCCGCTCGAATCAGCGCTGGAATTAAAATAGAGTAACCCTTGGATTGCACTGAGTTTTTCCTCAATGGGGGCAGCAACAGTTTTTATCATGGTTTCCGCGCTGGCTCCCGGAAACGTTGCGGTCACGATGATGGTCGGCGGCGTGATTCTCGGATATTGTTCAATCGGCAACTGCAGGGAAGCAGCCAATCCCGCTAGAACAATAATGATTGACAAAACTGACGCAAAAATAGGCCGTGTAATAAAAAATTTTGCCATGTTTGCGATTGTTATCCGTTGGCCGAAGCGGAATTGGCCGGTGAAGGCAGTGAACTGTGGTCGAGCAAGTATGGCTCAACAATTTTACCGGGTATTAATTTAATGAGATTATCGATAACAACTTTATCGCCTGTATGTAATCCATCCAAAATAATCCAGTCCTTACCGATCCAATCACCTACCGTAACCGGACGTTGTACCACCGCGTTGTCTTCCTTGATGACATAAACAAATCGGCCTAAATCCGAAGTTAGAACCGCCACTTGCGGTACTACGTAAACAGCTTTCGGCTCTCCGGCGGTAATGCGTATGCGAACAAACTGGCCAGGTAATATGCGCTCATCAGTGTTGTCGAAAGTTGCGCGTAATTGCTGGGTTCCGAGCAATGGATCTATCTTGCTGGCAGCAAAATTAATTTTGCCATTTTTCGGATACTCGGATCCATCCGGCAGAATCATGGTGACATGATGTACATTTTTTTCATTCACATGCTCACCCAATTTTGCTAATTCGTTATCCGAAAAACTAAATCGCACCCAAATGGGAGATAGCTGAGTCAACGTGGTCAACAAACTCGTGTTAGCTGATATCAGTGCACCTTCAGAAAAGTGCGAACGACCTGTTATGCCATCGACCGGCGCCCTGACAGTGGTATAGGAAAGATTAAGTTCGGCTTGCTTAACACGAGCTTTCGCTGCTTGCAGAGCTGCCTGCGCAGCAGCTAGATCTGCTGTTGCCTGATCATAAGCACGCTGACTGACAAAATTTTCATTCAGTAATTGGCGCTGGCGATTTTCCTCGCTCTTGGCACGCACTGCACGCACATTCTGTTCCCGCAATAGTGCGTTGGCTTCCGCTAAGGTATTCTGAAAAGGTTCCGGGTCAATTAAAAACAAGGATTGTCCAGCTTTGACTGCGGTGCCTTCAATATAAACGCGCTTGAGCAGGATACCACCTACGCGTGGACGGATTTCAATTTCTTTTGCTCCCTCGGTTTGTGCAATCGTTTCCAAACTAACAGGCATGTTGACGGGCTCTGCAGCCATGAATGTTACTCGCGTTGCTTGGTTCGCAGGAGAAGATATTTGCATCGATTCTTTGCTTCCGCACGCAATCAGTAGCGAAGTTACTATGCCATAACAAAAAAAAGTAACAGATTTTTTCTTAAACATTCTTACGTTTTGCCAGTATTTTAGAGGGCGTGAAAAAGTTGGGCGTTATCACTTAGATAATGACATCATAAGTTAAAAGTTTAGTGCTGTGTCAGTACCGTAAAAACCACAAAAGCATAATAGGGTTCTGTATAATAGCGCTGATGATAGCGTGACGGATATGTAAAAGTATTGCATATGAAGATAAGGTATTTCATATCATTTATCTACCAGCAAATATATAAATAAATATTTGTATCGAATGATCTGTCTGACCGGATAATGACGGTTATTTAAAACTGAGATTGATCACAAAAAATGATTACTTCACATTTTCATATTTATTTTTGATATATTGTTTAAATAAATTTTAAAGGTGCATTAATATGCCTAGCCATTTTTTTATTGTTCTACTGACCTTGTGCATGACGTTGTCGGCAACTATCGCACAAGCAGTTTCAAAATTACCTGAAACGATAAAGGTTGATCCGTCAGCATTAACGGCTGAACCTATGTGTGACCCTAAAATTTCTCCTGCATGGCGTGAAGCACAGGAAATTGAAGGGGTAAAAATTGCAGCTTCGCCAGGTTGCAATCCGGATAATCCGGCTTGGATTGCGGCAGCAGTCAAAGGAACCAATAATATATCGATGGACACCTTGATGAAAACCGGCTTATCACCGGATGCCATCATTAAAACCGACGATCTGGACGGTGACGGTGATCCTGATCGAATTGTTATCAAGTTGGAAATCATGGAACTGAATGGCCGTTCACCTGATTTTCCAGGAATAATTCCAACATTTGATATTGCGCCAGGCATACAACCCGGCGCCTGGGTGTTTGCGCCCAAAACCAGCGGCATGTCGACAGAAAATTTTGAAAGCGTCAGAGCCAATCCTCTTTTGCGTCTTCCATCTCCAGTGATTCGCGTTGAAGTGGGCGATATCGTGCAAATCGTACTGGAAAATACGCATTATTTTCCTCATAGTATCCATTTGCATGGTGTGGATCATCCTTTCTCTCATGGTGAGCATGGCGGGCAAGATGGCGTGCCGCAAACCAGCGAAGTGGAATTGATGCCGGGTGAGCGCCGCGTCTATCAGTTTCAAGCGCGCCAATCGGGCACCATGTTTTACCATTGTCATGTGCAAACGCATACGCATTTAGCAATGGGGCTTGCGGGTATGATTATTGTTGAAGAAAATAAACCGAATAATTGGCTGCAAACCTTGAATATCGGCGGTGGACATGTACGCCATCCATCGGTTGCCGTGCGGGAACAATTCGATCAGGAATATGATTTGCACTATCACGCGATGGATAAAGAATTAAGTGAAATTATCCAGAAATATAATGATCCACGGCTGATTGCGCGCGAAATGAATCAGCGTTATGACATCACAGATTCAACCGAAGATTATTTTACTTTGAATGGCTTGTCATTTCCTTACACCCTAAGGGAATCTCTGATCATCGTTGAACCTGATCAAAAAGTGAAACTACGTTTATTAAATAGCGGAGGCGAACTGATAGCCGTTCATACACATGGCCATCATGCCACGATAACCCATTACGACGGGGTGGAACACAATCCGATGGCGCAGATCATGCGCGACGTGTTCGATATGGCGCCTGCACAACGTATTGACCTAAAGCTGGAAACTGTTAATGATGGTAAACATAGTTATGGTGAGGGTGATTGGTTGATTCACGATCATCGGGAAAAGGGAATTACGACCAACGGTATGGCCGAGGGAGGCAGTATGAGTTCTATTGTTTATAAATCGTACCTCGGTGAGCATGGTATGCCCAAGGTAAGTCACTTTGGTATTGATTTAAGTGAATACTTTACTAAAGAATTTTACGAAAGAAGATATCCAATATGGCAGGACCTTGATGAGTGGGCAAGTTTGGGGTCACCTGCCGGACAGATTGGTTTCGATGCAGGAACGCAGACTTCATTGCTTAATGCATTGTATGGATTACTGATAGGTCTTTTCCTTTATTTGATTTTTGCTAAGCGAGAGTATATCAAGCAGTGTGCTACAGCTATGGCTTCACGCCTAAAAGGCCCTAAAGGGGGTAATCAGTAATGGCTAAGACTACAACAATTACATTTTTTCTTGTTGCTATTCTTGCATTGAACTCAAATGCAATGGCACAGGATCAAGCTAAGAAAACGGATGAACATGATCACCATGATCACAGCGGTCATACGATGAGTCAAGATAAGCATGACCACAGCGGCCATAGCATGAGCCAAGAGAGTGGTTCAGCCGTTGATCACGCAGGTGAACACGGCGGCACTACCGAGGAGGATCACGGGCATGATCATGACATCGATCACAGCGCTCACGACACGCAGGCGACGGAACATGGGGATATGCATCACCACCATCATATGGATCATGACCATATGATGGATCACGAAGGCACCATGATCATGGGGCAAAATCTCGATAAATTGCCTAGCAGTTGTAAAAGTATTTCGGAAGAGGTGGAAATTACCGTCCGTGCCGGCCGGAAATATTCGAAAAATTTCCCCGGTACCGCTTTCGCGTTTGATAAGCAACAATGGAATGTGAAACCTTGTGCAAAAGTTACGTTTCACTTCATTAACGAGGATAGCATTCGCCATCAATTCATGATGCACGGTTTGCCAAAATACTTGTACAAATACGGTATGTTCCATCTCGAAGTCACCGGTCCGAAAACCGTATCCGGCACGATCATTGTACCGGGAACGGATGACACCTTTCTTGTGCATTGCGATATTTCCCATCACATGGAAAAAGGTATGAAGGCGCAATTAGTGGTTGGAAAAGGAGGCGAAGATATACCGAGTATCCCGGGTTTGACGCCGTATAATTTGACCGATCGCTATGAAGCTGAGAATTTGCCAAAGGCTTCTGATAAATCTTCGAATAAAGCTGAAAAGAATTTAATATCAATGGAAATGACCGAATTTTCCAGTCTTAACCTGAAAAATTACGGAATGATGTTGATGGGAATTCTCATAGGATTGTTAAGCATTCCTTTGTTTAAGAAAATTTCTTTTCGCAAAAAAAGTGATTAAATCATAAGACCTGCTAAGGATTTGTTCCTAAAACCAATCAGATGAGATACATTTGATTGGTTTTTTTTCGAGCGTTTTCTAATAACCGGTAGCGCTTATACTGTATTGCTCAAGGCGTTTGATAGCCCATGACTTTAATGATGTGCCACTTAAAATCATGCACATGCGCATCATCATTGGGCAGTGGCATGGACAAAGCACCCTTCGATGTGGGGGGTATGTCCAGGTTAATTTGATGCACCTTGGGTTCATGTGACATGTTTTCATGCATGTGGTGGCCATCATGAATTGGCGTCATACTGACAATGAGTTGTTTCAAATGGTAGTGCTTGTTGCCATTAAAAATGCTGCCACTAAAAATTCCCCAGCCGAATCCGGCGTCAATTTTTAGCTTTTGAATAGCTTCTTGAGGTAATTCCATCACAGTGCCTGTATGTGCAGATTGCTGGCAACATGGCGTAGTAACCGAGGCATCGGCTGCGATTGTGTTTTGAGAAAATACCAGCCATGCCAAAAATACCGGTGCACTAGCAACTTTGAATCGTTGAGATATCGTGATCATTCTGTGTCCTTAAATTTATGATGAAATCGATGTATCGGTAAAATTATAAATCGAGTTGCTGAAGCGAAAATGTATTTCGTTCGACTGATAAATTGCGAAGAAGGAGAAAAAATGACAGAGATGAACGATCCTTATGATCTTGAACGTTTTATTCAAGCGCAAGCATTAGATTTTGCGATCGCATCCGCAGAAATTAACAGCGGCCGTAAAAAGTCACACTGGATGTGGTACATTTTTCCCCAATTGATAGGGTTAGGGTTTAGCGCTACGTCACAACGCTATGCAATCCGCAGTGCTGCTGAAGCCAAAGCCTACCTGAATCATCCTGTTCTGGGACCTAGGCTGATGCAATGTATGGAAGCGCTTCTGACAATCGACGGACGCTCTGCGCATGAAATTCTTGGTTCCCCAGATGATATGAAATTGAGATCCTGCGCAACGCTATTTGCCAGCATAACGCACAAAGGATCGGTGTTTGAACGCTTGCTGGAGAAATATTTTCACGGAGAACAGGATCCAAAGACGTTAGTTTTTCTGAAAATGACCAGGAATTAGGACGCTCAGCAAGGTTTATGTTGGATCAATTTATCGATCAAAATTCCCAAATCTGGCAATGTGGATTTGAACGGCGACACAAAAAATAATAGACACAGTTATTACATTTGCTTTCATGAATCACTCATAAATCAGCAGTATCAGCTTATACATCTCAATGGGCGATGAATTCTCGTTTAGGTATTGTTACTAGTGACGAACAAATTTAAAAACAACTCGTCACAGTGCTAAGGAGACGCTAAGTAACTCGCATTTGTCATTCCGAGCGTAGAGAGGAATCTTTAATAATCAATGCAATAGATTTCTTGCTCTTGCTCGAAATGACACTATTGACACGGAACGAATTATCCGCGAACTTTAAGGGGCGAAATGTGTCATA